>CAZZYE010000131.1:0-12056 GCA_964658145.1 uncultured Stigonema sp. | reverse complement strand
CCCTATTATCAACTACCAACTAGTAACTACGATTTAGCAAATGAATATAGCAGTAGTGGGGTTAAGCCATAAAACAGCCCCAGTAGAAGTCCGGGAAAAGCTGAGTATTCCAGAACCACAAATGGAAAGTGCGATCGCGCACCTAGTCAGCTATCCCCATATTGTAGAAGTCGCAGTACTAAGCACTTGTAACCGCCTAGAAATTTACATCGTTACCCACGAAACAGAACAAGGTATACGAGAAGTTACTCAGTTTCTTTCAGAACATAGTAAATTGCCTATACCGTCTTTAAGGCAACACTTATTTATGTTGCTACATCAAGATGCGGTGATGCACTTGATGCGGGTAGCAGCTGGTTTAGATAGCCTGGTACTCGGAGAAGGTCAAATTCTGGCTCAGGTAAAGCATACTCACAAACTGGGACAGCAATACAACGGTATTAAAACGATTTTGAATAAATTATTTAAACAAGCGCTGACAGCTGGTAAGCGAGTTCGGACTGAAACCAGTATTGGTAGTGGCGCAGTCTCGATTAGTTCGGCGGCGGTGGAGTTGGCGCAGATGAAGGGGCAAAATTTAGCCGCTTGCCGAGTGGCAATTATCGGCGCTGGCAAAATGTCGCGGTTGCTGGTGCAACACCTACTTTCCAAAGGCGCTGTCCAAGTTCGGATTTTAAATCGCTCTGTGGAACGGGCAGAGGAATTGGCAAAGCATTTCCCTCAACAACCAATCCAAACCCATCCACTTTCGGAAATGATGACAGTAATTACCGAAAGCGATTTGGTGTTTACGAGTACTTCAGCTACAGAGCCAATACTCGATCGCGCCAAATTAGAAATGGTTTTGGAACCAAGCCGACCTTTAATGTTATTTGATATTTCTGTGCCGCGTAATGTCCAGGGGGATGTGAACGAACTGGCAAATGTCCAGGCGT
The DNA here is from genome assembly GCA_964658145.1 of uncultured Stigonema sp. Taxonomy (GTDB): domain Bacteria; phylum Cyanobacteriota; class Cyanobacteriia; order Cyanobacteriales; family Nostocaceae; genus Stigonema. The sequence continues at coordinate 11,121 of CAZZYE010000131.1, read as the reverse complement.
TTAATGTGGATGATTTGAAGGCGGTGGTGGCGCAAAACCAAGAAAGTCGCCGCCGAATGGCGCAGGAAGCCGAGGGACTCTTAGAAGAAGAAGTGTCATCCTTTGATGTTTGGTGGCGATCGCTCGAAACAGTTTCGACCATAAGTTGTTTGCGAAATAAAATCGAAACTATTCGCGAACAAGAATTAGAAAAAGCTTTGTCGAGATTGGGTTCGGAATTCGCTGAAAAACATCAAGAAGTTATCGAAGCCTTGACACGGGGAATTGTTAATAAAATTTTACACGATCCTATGGTGCAGTTACGAGCCCAGCAAGATGTTGAGGCAAGACAGCGCTGTATGCAGACCTTGCAAACTTTGTTTAACCTAGATGCAGAGGAACAGTTTAGTTAATCTTAACGCTATGGAATTGTAATAGCTAATGGCTAATTGCTAATGGTAGTGATTAACAACTAGCTATTTGTTACCACATCAATACGGTTCGGATAAGATAATTGACAAAAGCGATAACCTTTGTAGAGACGTTGCAATGCAACGTCTCTACACATTTCACATTCCCACCAACAACCCGACACCGAACAGTATTGGCTACCACATATGCTTTTGTAAGGCGTAGCCCCACCTACAATTTGTGGTCTAATCAGTTGAAAATGGCTGTATTTTTTGGGAAGTGGGATGCTGCTGATATCTAGATCAGATGCGCTTAGCGTGCATCTTCGTGGGCGCTATCGCTATCATGAGGACTTTCATTCGCCTCATTCTCGTGGGTTTGTTTGTTGGAAGAAGTCACAGCGTGATGCTTTTGCTTCCCTTGGGGTGCGGAAGCTAGTGTATGGATACTTGCATGATGCCGATGCTTGACCACAACAGTACGTTTGGGTTGGGCATTAACACTTTGGGCTAACCCACCCAGTCCTAAAGTGGCTAGGATAGAAACTGCTAGAAGGATTTTGGTTAAAGTTTTCATAAGTGAAACTCTTGAAATCTTGGTTTGTGGTTTCACTGTAGGGAGCAAAAGTCAAGAACTCGGAAAGATAGGCTTTATTCTCGTAGGGTGCGTTAACAAAGTGTAACGCACCTTGGACTTACGCACTATACAAATTAAGCATCATGTGTATAACAGAATTCGGTTGTTTGAGTAAGGCGAGGCGTAAGCCCTCCTTCAGAATTGACGACATTGTAAGGGCGGGGTTACCCCGCCCCTACAATCATATTGCTACAAGAGTTGATCGGCTGGCAAGCGTACAGTGAAACAGCTACCAACTCCGATCTGACTCGTAACACTAATCAATCCACCGTGTTTGTGAGCAATAGACTGAGCGATCGCTAACCCCAAACCAGAACCGCCATCCCGATAAGAACGTGCTTGATCCGCCCGCCAAAGCCGTTCAAAAACTTGCTTCAGATGTTCTGGTGCAATGCCAATTCCCGTATCTTTGACATTGACGTACAAATCAGCACCTGTGTGGCGGGCTTGGACTTCCACACTACCGCCGACTGGAGTGTATTGCAGTGCGTTATCAATTAAATTGGCAAATAACCTTGTGATTTGAACTGCATCGCCTAGCAAGTACAAACTCTCTTTTATGTCAGCTTTCAGATTGATTTGTTTTGTTTGAGCTTGAGATTGATCCAGCTGCACTAAGTTATTTAAGATCTCCGTTAAATTAACAGTATCTCGTTTAGGGGTGAGAATTTGGTCAGTCCGAGCTAACAATAACAAATCTTCAGTTAGGCTAGTCATTTGGCTAGCAGCACTGGCGATCGCCTGAAATTTTTTGACATCGGTATGGCGCATTCCCTCGGCATACTTTAACGCTACTGCAGCATTGCTTTTAATTGCCATTAGTGGACTGCGTAGTTCATGAGAAGCATCCGCAGTAAACTGTTTCAATCGCTGAAAACTCTCCTCAATTGGCTGCATTGCCTTAGAGGTTAAAATGAAGGACGCCAATACTGCTAAAACTAAAGCTAAAACTATTCCGCCACCTAAACCCAAATCTAATTTATTAATATTTTCGTCAAATTCTTCTAAGGATTGACTCGCCCTCACATAACCAATCAACTGACCATTATCACTGTTGATTACAGGTAAAGTCACACCTTCGACACGCTTCTTACCTGTCTGAATTTGAACTAGATTTTTTCCAGAAAGTGGCAACTTTAATATATATTTTCCTTGTTTAGCGATCGCATTACCTTGAATATCAAACCACTCTAAAGCTTGGTCACTATTGATCAAAGTTTGTGAAGAAAAATCACTTTTTATTTGAATTTTCCCGTTCTCTACCTCTATATTGGCAGCAGCACCCTGTCCTAAAGCTGTTAGCTTTTCTACTGTTTGTTTTTTTAAGCTTTGAGTAAAAACAACACGAACTGCAACGGTAAATATTCCTAATATTGATACTAGGATAGCTAAATTATATAATAGTAACTGATACCGGATTTTTTGAAACACAAAAATTTCTAAATTAATGGATATCAAAAACTTTATTTAGACGATAACCGATGCCGTACACTGTTTCAATTAAATCTTCTTTACTGCCTGCTATTCTTAGCTTTTTTCGCAGATTTGTCAAATGAGTTTTGATGGTTTCCTCTCCAGATATTTGCTCCACTTCCCATAACTTATCCAAAAGTGCTGAACGGCTAAATACGTGGTTAGGATTCCTTAAAAAAAGTTCTAAAATCAGATATTCTTTAGGTGTCAGGGATAATGGCTTTGCTTTGTAAGTCACATTGCAAGTACTGGGATTAAGTTGTAATTCCCCAGAATTTAAGACAGACTCTTTGATTTCTCTGCTGCGACGCGATAAAGCCCTAATTCTAGCGGCTAGTTCCTCTATTTCAAATGGCTTAACTAAATAATCATCAGCACCTGCATCTAAACCTATGACTTTATCTGTAGTTGTATCTCTTGCTGTTAACATGAAAATTAAACCTTTATATTGACTGGAACGCAGACGCTTGCACAGCGTAATGCCATCAAGTTTTGGTAGCATTAAATCTAATAAAATTAAATCATATTCTATAGAGTTTGCGTATTCCCAACCCTCAAGTCCATCCAATGCTATGTCTACAACATGGCGCTGATGAGTGAGTTCTTCAGCTAAAGGTTCGGCAATGCGATCGTCATCTTCGATTAGTAAGATTTTCATATTGCTGCCATAATCGTTAGCTTATTTACAAAAATTTTTGTGGCGCTTTGTCAGAAAGGTTGCTATGTCTCAACTTTTGCAGTTTCAGCATTGTGATGCACATCATCAGCCACAGAAATCCTACTCCGTAGCAGTACTATCGTATGTAAAAAGAGATGAAGTTGATAATAAATTCACTGAAGCGTTGAATTTTGATAAACAAATCATTGTTTATGGCTCTTCAAAGCAGGGAAAAACAGCATTAGTTTCTAAATATAGCAATCCTATTTGATTTGTGAGAAAATACTGAGCCTCAGAAACCCGGTAAGTGGTCATGCAAAATTAAATATACAATGTCATTGCGAATGAAGCGAAGCGGAATGAAGCAATCGCAGGGGTTTGGGATTGCTTCACTTCGTTCGCAATGACATAAATATTTTTGCATACGTACTTATCTCCAAGATATCGGGTTTCTTGATCTCATGAATGATTTAGGAATGCTATATGTTAAATATGACGAAAATGTACATATTAATCTTACCCCTAAAACTAAAATAGTAGATATTTATTCAAGTGTTCTTGCTGATACTCTAAGACTCACCAGCAGCACGAAGATTGAAACAGCTTCATAAAAAATTATTATAATGACCTTTTTGACCGCTTTGAGCAGATAGCTGCACAGCCCTATTTATACCCCTCTGTTGATTTTATCCGTAAAGGCTATCGCCGCAGCGTATGTAATGTGGAGAGCATCTACTACCGCATTGAAAATGATGTGGTTGAAATCATGGCAATCCTTAGAAGCCAAGATACTGACACAGCCCTTGAATTATGAAACAATAGGAGTCACTGAATCATCTTGACGAGGAGCTACTAAAATTCGGTCAAAGGGGTCTTTGTGATGATTCGGCAAATAATAGGTTTGTAAAGTATGCTTTAAGTCTATTGGCAAAACTTGAAATGAATTGATTTCTAACTGTTGTGCAATATAAATCTCAGGTAACTCAGGTAAATCAAGCTTTTGTAGTTGAGCTTTAATCGCAATTTCCCAACCGCTAGCTGCACTAAAAAAAATCTGGTTATTGCGATCGCTCAGGATAGATTTTATAGTTGACGATAGCCGTGGGTTATTCGTCACCCACCAAAGGAATGTGTGCGTATCTAGGATTGCCCTCATGCAACAAAAGCGGACATAATATCATCAGGTAAGGGTTCGTCAAAACAAGAGCGCAATTGTAATCATTCCTACCGCAGTACCCGGAACTCTAGGTGGCAACACTGGCAATGCAGGAACAAGCCGAGCAATCTCTTGACCATCTTTAAGAATGGTAATCTCTTCACCTTTGCTAACCCGTAGAACGCAAATCAAGCAGGCTGGTGGTGGCTTCCTCAATCGTGATGCTCATTGTCATATGATCTCCTTCTCCATTAACACTGCACCAAATCTATTGTACAGAATTAGATTTATTGAAAAGAGAATTGCAACAGAAGAAGACCCTCGACGTTTTGGCGCCGGACTGCAAAATTTTGGAGCAACCAAATCTTGACAAGTTCTTGACTTTTGCTGCTTACTTTATTGTAATATAAAATGTTATTATAAATATTTTTTTACGAAAAACTACGAGAGGGTATGTGAAGAATAAGCGCCCACCAGGTCTTGTTGCGATTGTATTTTACAAAACTTTTGTTGCTTCGCTGCTAGCAATTACTTCTATAGCCTTACTATTAGCACATAAAAATCATCAACATCTAAAGGCATTTTCTGAATCTTATCTTTTAGAATTTCAGCTAGAATTTATTGACTGGCTTTTAGACAAGCTTTTGAATGTCAATCCGAATACTTTGTGGTTTAGTGGTATAGCTGCTGGACTTTATGCAGCTATAACTGCAATTCAAGCCTATGGGTTATGGTATGAAAAAGCTTGGGCAAGATTCTTTGTGCTAGGGGTAGTTGGTATTAGTTTACCTCTAGAAATATGGGAATTAATTAAAGGAATAACAATACTCAAGTTAGGGGTATTTTTCGTAAATTTAGCTTTGTTTTGGTACTTACTGCGTCATTTTCCCAAGCATAGTAGAGGGACTAGCGGCTAGGCTTCGGGTGTAAGGTTTGGCAATGCGATCGCCTTATTGACAGAATAATTACTAATTCGTAATTGAGGATAAAAACCCCTAGACTACCGCGCTGACGCTCCTTCGTCGCTACCGCTTCGAAGATCGCGTTTTAATTATGAACTCGTAAAAAATGCGGAGCATCCTTAGTTATCAGTAGGCAAATTATCTTATCTGAAGTTTATTGTGTTAGACACCCCCGTTCAATGGGAATTCTAGAAATAAGCACTGAGGATGGAAATTAAGTAAAGGTGTAAATTGCTGAAGACAGCGCGATCGCCTCAACTCTGACCCGTTTGAGTGCTGACGCACCTCTATTGGCTCAACATATTGCAGTTGAGTATAATTTAAAACCTACTTAGCTTGGTGAGTGCGTTTTTGTTGAAGCCAATTCTTTGTAGTACTAGGTAGTAAGATGATGAATGATTTGAGCATAATAGAGCCTCATTCTAGTGTATCACATAGGCTCAGGCGAGTCATTCGCCGTATGAGTATTGGTCAAAAGATTAGCTATGGGTATGCACTTACGCTCAGTATTGCTGTTGTGGTTACAGTTACCGGGTTTATAATTGGAGATTACTACCAAAGACAAGCTAGGGAGAAAAGGGAGCATGCCCAATCAGAAATCCGTCTTCTCCATAGCTTGCAAAGTTCTGTACTAGAGGCACGGTCATCCCAACAACAGTTTATTCCTTTGATTGCGCAGCCGGATCTGTTGAAAAAGGAATACTCCGAGTATTTGGATTCTGCGGCGAACGTTAAACAGGCGTGGTCAGCACTTGAGTCTTATGCAAACAGTGAAAGTTATAAACACGAGAAACACGCTGATGGCATACCAGAGTTTCTACAGTCTTATCGGGGTGTACCAAACGCCTATCTGCTGCAAGTAGAAGAACTGATGAAGCAAATTGAACCTGATCTGTTGAAGCCCAAGGATGTTGAAGCAACACAAAAATATCTGTTGAGTTTTACCAACTCACCTTTAGTTCTCAAGTTTGATGGTATAGATGATGACCTAGTTAAAATGATTAATGCTTCTTATCAGGACGATCGGCAGGCAGGGGCTGCTTTGGTAGATGCAGAAACGCTGCGATTTCAGATTATTCTGGTAAGCATTTTATTGTCAGTTGCAAGTGCCTTTTTGATAGCTAAATATACTATTAACATACTCACAAGCCCGCTCGTAGCGGTGACTCAGGTAGCGCAGCACACAACACAAGAATTGAAATTTGACAGGCTTGCTTTGGTGACGACGGAAGATGAAGTGGGAGTTTTAGCCACGTCCCTCAACCAACTCATTCAACAACTAGCAAAATACACTCATGAACTCGAGCTAGCTCATCATACTTTAGAAAGTCGTGTGCAGGAAAGGACTCAAGAACTTAGCCAAGCCTTACAAAACTTGAAGCAGACCCAAGCTCAACTCATTCAATCCGAAAAAATGGTAAGTTTGGGGCAAATGGTGGCGGGGGTGGCGCATGAAATCAACAACCCGGTAAGCTTTATCCACGGTAATATTGGCTACCTTGACAAATATGTTCAAGACCTGCTCAGTTTAGTACACCTTTATCAGCAGCACGACCCCAGCCCGAAACCGGAGATTCAAGACCAGATTGAAGCCATTGAGCTTGACTATCTGACTAAAGACCTGCCTCAAATTATCAACTCGATGAAAATGGGTACTGCGCGCATCCGTGAATTGGTTAAGTCTTTGCGGAATTTCTCCCGCCTAGATGAAGCCGAACTTAAACCTGTCAATATCCAAGAAGGGATTGACAGCACACTATTAATTCTCAATAGCAAGCTGAAGCAGGGAATTGACGTTGTCAAGCAATATGGGAATTTGCCTTTAGTTAAGTGTTATCCAGCACAACTGAATCAGGTGTTTATGAATATCCTGGATAATGCAATTGATGCCTTGATCGCACAAGGAGAACCAGCTAGGAAGCAAATCGTGATTCAGACGGCAATTGTTGACTCTGACCAAGTGCAAGTGCGGATTAGGGATAGCGGTCCTGGTATTCCAGAATCTATCCAAGAGCGGGTGTTTGACCCATTTTTCACGACAAAAGATGTGGGGAAGGGCACTGGGTTAGGACTTAGCATTTCCTATCAGGTTATTGAAAAGCATAAAGGCAAAATTTCGGTGATTTCATCGCCAGGGCAGGGAACCGAGTTTGTGGTTACAATACCTGTTCAACCATAGTTTTCAGCAAAAACTACCGCAGGGAATTTCAATTAAAAATTCTGTTCCCTGTCCTGGCTTAGAAGAACATTTAATGTGACCGTGATGTTTTTCAACAACTATTTGATAGCTGATAGACAATCCTAGACCTGTACCCTTTCCTGGTGCTTTGGTTGTGAAAAAGGGATCAAAAATATGCGCTCGTACTTCTTCTGGAATACCAAGACCATTATCAGCTATTCTAATGACAATTTGGTTATTATTAAATTGCGTACTAATCCAAATATTCAAGGGAAGTTTGGGAGATATTATTGATGAGTTAAAATGTTTTTTCTGCATAATTTTAAATTTTTCTTCTAAGGCATCAATGCTATTACTCAGGAGATTCATAAATACCTGATTTAATTGCGCGGGATAGCATTCGAGCAAAGGTATAGCGCTATATTCTTTAATTATCTCAATAGCTGGGTGTTCACTATTATGTTTGAGCCGATGCCCTAAAATCAGTAAAGTACTATCTAATCCTTCATGTACATCTACTGGTTTCAATTCAGCTTCATCTGTACGAGAGAAGTTTCGCAGTGACAGTACAATTTGGCTAATACGCTCTGTTCCTATATTCATCGATTCAAATGTTTTAGGTAAATCCTCAATGAGAAAGTCCAAATCAGTATTGTCGATTTGTCTTTTAATATCTGCTAGGGAATCATTCTGACGGAAAATTATGACGACATTCAGTAGCTCTTTAATATATTCATTTAAATGTATGAGATTACCAGAAATAAAACTGACAGGATTGTTGATTTCATGAGCGACTCCAGCAAGGAGTTGTCCTAAACCTGCCATTTTTTCACCCTGAATTAATCGAGTCTGAGTTTGTTTTAATTCTTGCAGAGCTTGAGTCAGTTCTAGAGTTTGACGTTTGGTTTGTTCAAGTAATTCTGCTTGCTGAATGGCAATTCCCAACTGCACCCCTACTTGCGCCAGTAAGTTAATTTCCTCATCTTTCCAATATCGCGGCTGCGAATTTTGATAAGCAACTAATAATCCCCATAATGTTTCACCTTGCCGAATAGGAACAAAAGTTTCGTTGCGTGGCAATTTATCATCTTCGTCTATGTCCTTAAAAGTTTCTATAATCATTGGTTGAACTTGTACAACAGGTTTCCAAGCATCTTTAAATGAATCTGCCACAAATTTACCACTCCAATCAGAGTTAAAGCGGTAGATTGCAACTCGCTCGACTTCAAGCAACTCTCGAACAGCGTGAGTAGTCGTTCTAAAAATAGTTTGAATATCCAGCGACTGGCGGATTTTATCAATGGTCGCAGCCAGAAGTTTTTGCCGTTCCATCGCTTTCTCGCGTTCGGTAGCTTTTGCTAACTGGACAGCCTGCATTTGAAATTGCTTTAAATAAGAATCCTGTCTTAATGCAACTCCCAGTTGCTCGGCTATTTGACTAGCAAATTCAATTTCAGAGGATTGCCAGTGACGAGGAGCATCACATTGGTGAATACACAGCAATCCCCAAAGTTCACCTTTTTTTAACAAAGGTGCGATCATATTCGCACGCACTTGGAATCTTTCCAGTATTTGGATGTAGCAGGCTTGAAACTTTTCTTGATAGATGTCGGCGATCGCATGTACTCTACCTTGGGCGTAAAGCAAGGCAAAATTTTCACTGAAGCAGTAGTCATAAACTTTTTCTGCTATTGCCGCAATCCATCTGGGAGCTACATCTTCGTAAATAAATTCTCCTTCCCAGTCTTTTTGAGAGTCAAAACGAAGGATTGCTACTCGGTCTACTTGCAGCATTTGTCGCACCTGGGTGACAGTAGTCTGGAAGATTGTGTCTAAATCCAGGGACTCCCGAATTCGAGTAATGACGCTAGTTAATGTCTTTTGTTGTTCTGCTTGGTACTGCGCTTTTGTTAGTAACTCATGATGTCGCAGTACTACACCAATTTGTGTGCCGATTTTGGTTAGAGATTCAACTTCATAGGATTGCCACTGTCTGGGTGAGACATTTTGGTAAGCAGCAATGACTCCCCAAAGTTTGTCTCCTTGGAGAATGGGGGCAGTTGCAAAAGCTTTTGCTTGGAATTGCTCCAACAAGTTCACATGGCAGTCTGTCAATCCAGCTTGATAAATATCATTGGCGGTAAATGTCTCGTTATTAACGTAGCGTCCCCCTTGGGTTTGTTGCAAATAAGTATCAGCGATCGCAGTCTGAACACCAACTAAGGGAGTCCAGCCTTCGGCAAATGATTCGGCAACAAAGTTACCACTCCAATCAGCATTGAAGCGAAAGATAGCAACTCGGTCTGCTTGCAGGAGCTTGAGTATTTCTAGAGTTGTTGTTTCAAAGATGGTATCAATATCCAGGGGTGAACGAATTTTATCAACAAGCTGAGCGATTACTCGATCGCGCTGGGCTGCTTGTGCCAATTGTGCAGCTTGTAATTGGACTTCTTGGAGATGCTTTGCTTGTTGAATGGCAACTGTTAAATGGTCAGCAATTTGGCGAATAAATTCAATTTCTGATTCTTTCCAGTTTCGAGCTTCACTGCACTGATGAATGCAAAGCAATCCCCACAGTTCCTTCTGGCGTAATAGAGGAACAACGAGGTTAGCTCGTACCTGAAATTGACCCAAAAATTCCACATGACAACCGCTCAGTCCTGCCTCGTAAATATCAGCAACTGCTTGCACTCGACCTTGTTGATAACTGGCAGCAAATTGTTCTCCAAAGCAATGGTCGTGGACTTTTACTGCCATTGTCGAAGTCCAACCGGGCGCAACATCCTCAGAAATAAATTCTCCCTCCCAGTCTTTTTCAATGTCAAACTGGAAGACTGCTACTCGATTAGCATTTAACAACTGACGCACTTCCATAACGGTAGTTTGAAAAATCGTCTCCAAGTCAAGAGACTCCCGAATTCGCCCAATCACACTTGCTAGAGCTTTTTGTTGCTCTAGTTGCTCTTGAAGTTGAGCGCGTGACAAGAGAAGTTGATTTTCCGTAAAACTTGAATTGAGTTCCATTGGTCTATATTTTGGTTTTTTTATAAAGATTTCTCATACCAAAGTTCTTGGGTTGAATAGCTTCAAAAGTCTAATCAACTGCCAATTTTATGAGTGTTTAACTATTTCAAAAAAAAAGGTTATTGTTTAATAAGGGGGAGTTCATTGATGATTTTTCCAACCGCTGGGTGGTTGATTGCCAAGGCTTTTTTAATGATCGTCTAGCCTAGAAATCACCACACCCAATAGCAAGTATTATGTCATTTGCTACATCTTACTTACGGTCAGGCTGACTTGCGATCCGTAGATATACGAGACTATAAACGAAAAACTCACTTTGTCTAATGTGATTAAAAATATGAATATCCCAGTATATTTTAATTTAGAGTTAAAAGTATTTTCTTTTATGAGATAGCGATCGCACGACTCCGTTCCCGCTTATACAAATTAGTAGTATTTTTAGTAAATTTAGCTCTGTTTTGGTACTTGCTGCGTCATTTTCCCAAGCATAGTAGAGGGACTAGCGGCTAGGCTTCGGGTGTAAGGTTTGGCAATGCGATCGCCTTATTGACAGAATAATTACTAATTCGTAATTGAGGATAAAAACCCCTAGACTACCGCGCTGACGCTCCTTCGTCGCTACCGCTTCGAAGATCGCGTTTTA
>CAZZYE010000130.1:11592-12067 GCA_964658145.1 uncultured Stigonema sp. | reverse complement strand
GACAGGTTTTTATTGTGGTTGATTTGCCAGACATCATATTATTTAGCCAGAATTTAGTAGCTAATAACTAAAGTCTGGCGTCGGTTTATCTACACAAGAAAAGTCCGCGCAGGCGGACTTTTCTATGAAAGCCTAGGTCTGCTTGTGATTTGTTTGACAAGACGCCAGACTTGTCTATTCTTTGAACTACCGTGACCAAACTCAAAGGGTTCGTCAGGGATGTGTGGGTCATCCTCAACCAAACTCACTCCGTAAGCTTTGAGAGAATTAGTCAGCACAGGCAGCCTCGTAACCTTCTCGAATTCAGCAGACTGCCGTGCGACTTCTAGTTGCCAAGTATTCATGCCAAAGCTTTATGAAGCAACCTTTATTGCAAAGGAACTGGCAAATATACCACTATTGCCAAAACTGTCAGTTAAAGTGCCAGTTTCTGCGGAACTTGTAACGTTGCCAAAGTTACCTGTGGATACAGATG
>CAZZYE010000130.1:0-11582 GCA_964658145.1 uncultured Stigonema sp. | reverse complement strand
ATTAGAAAAACTAGAAACACTAGAAACATTAGAAACAGTTGCTGGTGTTTGAAAAAGTGAAGATGTTACTAAGCCATTTGAATTGAAAACAATGGCTAATCCGCCTTGCACTTGACTATCACTAGAAATTTCAGTTTCGCAAAAACTGAGGTCGGAAATTTTTAATTTACTCATACGACAACCTTTTGAGAGATGTACATAGCTGAAAGCTTTTTAAAAAGCTTTCAGCTATATAAACAATATCACCTCTCAATATGTCATGTGACATATTTCTGCACGCGGATGCAGATTAATGAGAGGAGTAGCTAGAGGAGGCAGAAAACCCACCATCTAACTTATTTAGTTGCAGCAGAAATAGACGCTCCATTAGATAAAGATTCCCCAGCTGTTGATGCAAAGGTATTGTTATCTGTTTTGGTGAAGGTGTTGTTACCGAATGCAGCAGCAGTTCCAAAAGATTCAGCAACATTACCTTGTAAGAATTCTTTAGAAATCACATCACTGTTGATGTTGTCAACTTCGCCAAATCCACCAATCACGTTAGCAGCTTCAACAACTTCCAAGTGGTTCAGATCTGAAATAATCATGGTTTTTTCCTGGGAATTTTTAGTTTTTTGGGAATTGATGTAGTCAAAGGTGTTTAGTTTTTGACCACACTTATAATATACAACATTTTTTGATCAAATAAATACTTTTTGAAAATAAAGAAATGATTATTTTTTCTCTATTATTTGGGATGTTTATGATTTTTTTATCTTGATTGTAATGAGAAATTTAGCAGGAAAATTTAGACAATAAAAAACGAAGTTTTATTGCCTACAATGAATAATATAGCTATTTTTTAAGAGCTAAGTAATTTGATTCATAAACTATCTCCTTGTGTCTCTAACTTAAAAATTAAAAATAAACTACTTCAACATTTTGATTACTAAATTGAACGTAAAAAAATATTTTATATCCCTCCTTGATCTGCAATGATTACTTGCTATAAAAGCTGACTGAAACTGTATGATATCTTTTGTTATCAAGGAATTAAGCCTGCTTCAGCAGTGACTCAGATGTTTGAAAATTGGCATCTGATTCTAGCTGAGAGACAATTTCCATGCTGGCGATTTGTTGCTTTAACCAAGCATCAAACAAATCGGCAACAATTTTTTGGCGTAACTCCTCGTCTAATTGCGGTTGAATAATTTCTTCTACCCAAATTAGATACACTCCTTTTGGAGTCGTAATTGGCTTGAGAATTTGCGGCGGAGTCGCAGCAAATACAGCAGCGGCAATCTCCGGTCGAAAATCTGTGCGCCGTCGGATTCCCTGATATCCGCCAGCGCGACGGAGTTCTGGATCTTGAATGTATTGGCGGGCGATTTCTTGGAAACTGATTTCGCATTCTTGCAGCGCATAAAACAGTTCCAAAGCCAAGTCTCTATCATCCAAAATGACTTCATAGGTAACTGCTGCGGCATAATTAATTTGGTGTTCGTAAAAAAACCGAAGCACTTGCTCTGCAAATAGATGATTTGCTAACTTCCTAGAGAGGACTTTGGCGTGGACTAATTGTTCAAAGTCATCCAGAGACAGATGATTTTTTTTCAGCCATGTCCAGGTGTCGAGGGCTTTTACGAGTTTATTCTCTAATCGCAGGCTATCTCCCTCTTGCTGCAGTTCTTCTTCCGTGACTGTAATACCTAATTCAAGGGCAGCAAGAGCGATAATTTTTTCAGTAGCGATCGCCTCCACGACGCCAGGAATTTGGCAAGAGAGTTTAATGTTACGAATAATATCTTCACTAGAAATATTCAAAACTTTTGGCATGAGCCAACCCCTCTGGTAATTTTAGATTTTAGATTAGGGAGTTGTTAATTGCTAATTGCTAATTGCTAATTGTTGATTGTTGGTTGTTACTATTAGCTAATTCACTAAAGATCTAAACCACCTTTTTGCAATTTCTTAAATGGATCTAACATGTAGTCAATCATGCGCCGTTGGCGAATAATGACATCGGCGGTTGCTGTCTGACCGGGCGCGAAGGAGATGCGTTTGTTGCCGGTTTGGATATAGGTTTGGTTGAGAGTGATGTCTAACTCAAAAGTTTCTACGTTGCCTCCGCTTGTTTGCTGACTTTTCGAGTCGGGTGCAATCCAACTGACTTGCCCAGGCACTATCCCATATTCTTGAAAGGGATAGGCATCAAACTTGACTTTTACAGGCATTCCCACCTTCAAGAAGCCACTCTGCTGGGTAGGCATTTTGGCTTTGAGGATAAAGGCGGTATTTTTGGGTGCAATTTGGGCAATCCTTTGACCGGGTTGCACCACTGCTCCTGGCTTTGTAATGGGCAACTCAAAAATCACTCCATCAACAGGCGATCGCACCACTCTTTGCCCTAACTGCAGCTGTAAGGATGTGATCTGGCTCTTGGTTTGAGTAATTTGAGATTGCAGCGTGGTAATTTGAGATTGCAGATCTTTGAGTTGTTCTTTTGTTTTCAGTACAGCCAGTTCACCCGTATGAATCACGTTCTCTAAGCTACGTTGCTGCTCTTTTAAACGTAGCTGTGCCTGCTGGATATCCGACGAAGCTTGATTAATAGTCCTTTGATAAGTGCTCTGTTCCTCTGACAAGGAAGACTGCGCCCGTGATACCTCAGACTTTGCTTGCACAACGTTTTGGTAGCTTTCTTTTACCGACTGTTCCACTTCCAACAAGCGATCTTGTGGAATCGCACCGTCCTGAAAAGCTTTTTTGTATCGTGGTGCTTTTTCCTGAGCACCTTGCAAACGAACTTTTGCTAACTTGAAACTGGCAGTGCTTGATTCAATTCCTTGCTGTACTTGCTTGACTTTAGCGAGTTTTTCCTCTTTTTGGATGTTGTAGGCTGTCTTGAGAGCATCAAGTTGCGAGCGTGCCTGCTCCACTTGCGCCTGTTTTTCTGATTGTTGCGCTTGGTTTTGTTGCTCCTGGGTATGGATAGTCAGCAGCAATTGATTGAGGAGCAGCTGTAGTTGCGCCTGCTGATGGAGTTGCCCTTCTAGCTTTGCCTGCGCCTGCTGCTGATCCGTTCGCAAAACATCAGACTCCAGTTCGACCAAAACCTGTCCGGCTTTTACGGTTTCGCCTTCTGTTACTCTCACAGCCATGACCCTTCCAAGACCTTGAGAGTCTAATTTTTGCGTTGCGCCTAGTGGTTCAATACGCCCTCTGGCACTTCCGATCTCATCGACTTTAGAGAGCATCGACCAAGGTAAGGCGATCGCCGCAAAGCCAACCAGCACATACAGCACAGAACGTGTCCAAGGTCTGGGTAAGGCATCTAACAGTTCCTCAGTGCCGTAAAACCAATCTTTTGTATTATCTGCCGCCTCAGTCCCAGAATTTTCCTCAAGAGTTTCCGCGACCTCTTTTGGCTGAGTGTAACTTTTACGGTCATCCGGCTCTCTTTTCGGGCGTGCAGATGATGAATTGCGAGATGGGTTTGGCATAGTTTTATCTCATGGATGGGGAGTTGTTGGTGAATAATTAAAAATGCAAAATTAAAAATGAATAATTGCCCTTTTTAATTTTTAATTTTTAATTCCCTAGACTCAACCTGCTTGCGCTAGCTGTTGTTGATTCAGATAGAAGTAATGACCTTTTTTGGCAATTAATTCGTCGTGAGTACCGCTTTCGACCAATACACCGTGATCTAAAACCAGGATTAAGTCAGCGTTGCGTACAGTGGAAAGGCGATGAGCAATGATCAGGCTTGTACGCCCTTGGAGAATTGTTTTCAGGTTGTTCTGAATAATGCGCTCTGATTCAGCGTCCAGGTGACTGGTTGCTTCATCGAAAATTAATAAGCGAGGATTGCCAAGCATTGCACGGGCGATCGCTAGGCGTTGGCGTTGTCCCCCAGATAACATTCCGCCGCCTTCACCAATTTGGGTTTCGTAACCCATTGGTAGTTGCTGAATAAATTCATCTGCTCCAGCCATTCGCGCCGCTTCGATAACTTCTTCGAGGGCGGATTCTGGGTGAGCGATGCTGATGTTTTCCCGAACTGTACCGCCAAACAAAAAGGTATCTTGATCCACTACACCAACTTGGGAACGGAGCGATCGCAGGGAAATATTAGTCACGTCGTAACCGTCGATTAAGAGTTTGCCCTCGGTTGGCAGATACAAACCCAACATCAACTTAGACAGAGTGGTTTTTCCAGAACCGCTACGCCCCACCACCGCTACAGTTTGCTCGGGCTGGATTTCAAAGCTCATATTTTCCAGCACATTCATATCGCTTTCTGGGTGATAGCGGAAAGTGACGTTATCAAAGCGAATTCTCCCTTGAAGTTTCCGCAGGGACTGGCGGGGTTTATTTTGTAAGTCTTCTTCTGGTTCCGCTTCTAGGACATCATTAATGCGTTCAGTAGAAATAATGATTTCCTGCACTTGATTCCACAGTAACGCCAGCCGCTGGAAAGGACTGATGACGTTGCCCATCAACATGTTGAAAGCAACTAACTGCCCAATGGTGAGTTCCCCTTTAATCACCTGCGATGCCCCAAACCACAGCAATCCCGTATTCATCAACGTTTGGATCGAGCCACTGATAATTTGCAGGCGGTTGTTAATCACCTGCGCTGTAAAGCCTTTTTTCACCAAATTATTCAGCAGTTCCTCCCAATGCCAGCGCACCGTCTGCTCAATTGCCATGGATCTGACCGAGCGAATGCCTGTGAGGGATTGAATCAAATAGCTGTTTTGTTCGGCACTAGCATTAAAAACCTCTCTTGACATGCGACGCAAGATGCTTGTGCTAGCGAATGCCAGAATAAAGAATGGTGGCACAATCAACAGCACTAGCAATGTCATCTGCCAGCTGTAGGAGAACATCAATCCCAGATAAATCACTAATGTCAGCAGATCGAGAATCACTGACAATGCCTCGCCGGTGAGGAAGCGCTGAATTTTCTGATTTTCTTGGATGCGAGAAACGATGTCCCCGACGTAACGCGACTCGAAGTACGAAAGGGGCAAGCGGAAGGTATGTTTGATAAAACCCACCAGCAGTGATACGCTGACGCGGTTGGCAGTGTGATCCAGCAGATATTGCCGCACTCCGGTCATGAAGATGCGGAAAAAACCAAAAATGAGTAACCCCAAACCGATGGCGTTTAAAGTCGTGGTGCTGCCCTGTACAATCACTCGGTCAAACAGCATCTGGGTGAATAGCGGCGTTACCAATCCAAACACCTGAATCAGTACCGAAGCCATGAACACTTCTAGCAGTACCCGAAAGTGCGGATGAATAATCTCAGCAAACTTCCAGAAACCTGTACTCTCTTGTGAGGCGTCTGTAAGTCCGGCTGTGGGCTGCAATAACAAGGCATAACCATTCCAATCAGCTTCAAATTCAGCTCTTGTCAAGCTGCGTTGACTGATAGCGGGATCGCCAACAATCACCTGCTTTTTCGTGATTTCATAGACGACAATGTAGTGCTTCCCTGACCAGTGAGCGATCAAGGGCAAGGGTTGTTGTGCCAATTTGTCCAGGCTGGCTTTCACCGGACGGCTAGCAAAGCCGACGTTTTCTGCCGCTGCTGCTAGACCGCGTAGAGATACGCCACTGCGGTTGACGTTGGCGAGATCCCGCAAGCGATTGACGCTAAACCGCTTGCCCCAATAGCGACCAATCATTACCAAGCAGGCTGCGCCACAGTCAGACGCGCTTTGTTGTGCAAAGAACGGATAGCTCTTGGTGAGGTTTCCCCACCAATGCCTGACTTTTACCTTAGGACTGGGAAAGTAAGGGCGTGAGCTTTTTTGCGTTTGTTTGAGCGCGGGATCTCGCTGTGGAAAAGGAATGACATTTTGGGAGGAGCCACTTTCTGGTCTAGACCTGCGAGGGCGTGGAGAGGGGTCAATGGTAGTTGGTCCCTGAGGATCAACAAACTCCGCCAATTGGGGCCAGTTTAAGAGTGCTTTTTGCCAATCCGAATCCCTGAGAATATAAGCGATTGTCGGTTGCACCGCCTGCCAACTCCCTTGTTTTGGGTTAGCATATATTTCTCCCGGTGTCAAGGAGTGACCCTCAGAATGTAGCATTTTACCCCGCCGCAGCAGCCACAGCTTGCAATCTTTCGATAGTTTTGCTGGTATGGAGCCGAACTCCAGATTGTGTCGCGAGAAATAAGATAAGGCTTGGAGCATCCCTGACCCAGTGGCACTGCGTTGCTGGGAGGAGTGGCAATACAACAGCAGCAAATCCCAAAGTTCTGCGCGGGCAAACAGGCGGGCGCTGATGCTGGGATATTGGACTATCAGGGCTTGCAATACCTCGCCCTTGAGATAGCAAAGCTTTAAGTTACCAGAAGCTCTGGCGGCGTAAGGTTGAAAGTCTTCTTCTGGAAACAGAGTCGCCTCACCAAAAGCTCCCCCAGTTGAGAGGGTGGTGATTAAGTTATCAGAGCTATCCAGCAGTCTGACTTTTCCAGCAAGGATAATGTATATGCCTGCTTTCGCTGCAACTTGCCAGAACTGCTTTGCTACTGGTGGCTCTACAATTTCCGCCGCCACCAAACAATTTTGCAGATCTGTTTGTGAAAGCGTCTCACCCAAGATATTAGTGAGTTGTTGACCTAGCTGTTCGTGTGAAAACACTGTTTTTTCCTGCAAACTTCATCCACTAATTACGCAGCAATAAACATAACAGTCCACAGTCCTGCCCTTAGCCTCCGGTCAAAAGTCCAGAAGAAGCAAGTTTTTTGACTGTTGATTGTTGATTATTGACTATTGACCAATCAAATTGAATGACCAATGGAAACTAGGCTCACTCGTGAGATGGCTTGTTGCAAACTTAAAAAACTTGCAACAAGCCATGATGTAGTAGCTCTTCTCAGGCTTGTCTTTAGCTAAATTTTGTGACATAATTTTTGCAGTTGCTATCAACTGTGACATGTAGGTAAAAGAGTCTTCAGCTATTGGTGACATACCCCTCGCAAAGGTTTCACCGCTGCATTTTACGCGCATTAGCTCCATAAAGGCTAATTACACTGTTACGGATACAACTAGTGCTGGGAGTTTTGCCGTCGAATTTTGGGATTCTAAGGCGTTATTCCCGGCTTTCTTCACATTTATGAGTCCCTAACCTTCTAGGTTAATGGGCTTCACCAAAAACATAGGGACAATCATTGAGACTCCCACAGCAGAAATAGCCACAGCCAAGCTGGTCTATTTCAAAAAACTGTGGGATTCTTGGTCTATAGAACTAGCCATCCTGACTATTTGGGATGACAGCATTTGGATTTGAACCTGATTGGTAGCACCTGCACCCCCTTTTCTCGAAACAATTTTGCTAACCTTCAGGTATTGAAAACCAAAAGTAGTTAATGCAAAACTATTTCTGGCTTTAGCCTGTCACTAGCTGTTCTATTACTCAGTATATTCTAGTACTTACGCATTAACAGAAGTTTAATTATTTGCCCAAGCTCAATATTGTTGTTTTATCCCTCTTTAACAAGGTTTAGTTCATTTTTTCAAAGTATTGTGATGAAATCTTTGCTAACAACAGAATGCTTGGGTCTTTAGTCAGGACAGCACAATGGCGAATTCAAACTTCAAGTTTCTTGTCCGCTACCGTACATCCTCATTTGTATTCATGATCACAAAACCCGTTGATAATTAAATCACACCTTTGATAGATATTTGTCCTCAATTTATCCGTAAATATATTTATCATCAGGAAAATAAAGTTACCAATCAGACATTATATTACTGAAATTCTGTCAATGCGTAAGTGCTAGGTTCTTGTAAGTCCGCAGAAAAAAACTAAATTTCAACCCTGATGTAATCAATATATTTTTAGATGCTTCTAGAAATTATTCAGTAAAGTTATGCATGTTGTCAATCTTTTTTCCCAAATGTTACCTAATTTTACAGAAAATTCACGATTTATGACTTATAATTCTCGGCTCACTAAGCTACTGGTTATGTCACTTAGCAACTTTATTTACGTATTTTCCTAAGAGCCAATCTTTACCTGAACTTTATAACTACTTCCTCAATATTTTTAGTGCTTCGGAGCAACGGAAACGTCTCCGGCTCCTCTGCTTAATATTATTTAAGCAGATAAAATTCGACTTTTACTTTTTCTGTATTCCCTCAATTGCTGCCCTAAGCTCACCAAACAACGCTTGTAACTTACCTTAGATCTTGCACCTAGCGAATAAACCCGGAAAAAAACAAATAAAGAGTGCAAAAGTGTGACATTAGAATCATAGTGATGTTTGGAAATTGGATAAGGCTTGAGCATCGTTTAAACCAGCTAAGCTGGGATTGGCAGCACGATAAAAATTGGCATCAAATACGTCGTTGATATTTAGAGACATATCACCAACCCCCTTAATTTAAGTGTTTATACTCTTGATGTTGTTATTTTTCCATAAAAGGAACCCATGTTGTCAATGCAGAAAACTGCACCATTATTTTCTTTAGTTGTGGTAATGGGGTTAAGCCAAGATACGTGCTTTTTGTCACACGCTGTGAAGAATTATTACAATGATTGTTTCTTAGTTTCTTAATTTCCCAATAAATGGTAATGAAGCAATTGAAGTTTACTACGGTAAAATCACCTCTATAAAATTTGCCTAGTTGGACTAGGGGGACCACAATTCGAGACTCTTGAACCAACTCAAATCTCTGTAGTCCAATGTCCAAACATTAGCGTCATAAAGTTTCGCTACTGCTACAACAGAGGCATCCTCTAAACTGCCTTGCCAGTTAGGTATCTGACGAACCATGCTGTAAATATCCCGAAACATTTCCATGCTCAGTGGTACAACCACTGTGTCCTCACAGATGACAGCTAATGCAGTCATGGCTTCCCGGCTCGATTGTTCTCGCAGCACGAACTTGTAAACTTCAAACAGTACTGGTAGAGGAGTAAGAACCTCACCAAACAACGCTGGCAACTTACTAAAACCCGCCTTGCATTCCTGATGATAGTCATCTTTGACAGAAACTAAGGCAATCAGGGGACCAGCATCCAGAACGAGACGCTTCATCTTAAATTAAATAGTCCTCATGAACTGAAGCATCTTTTGGAGCATTTTCCACGATTCCTGCTAGCTGCTCTAGTAACCTTGAACCATTTTTGGGTCGTAATTTTTCCGCCAGTGCTGCCTGTACAACACTAGATGGGTTTTGCTCTGGGTGGTCTTTTAAGTATTCGTCAAGTTGTGTCCACAACTCGTCAGGAATATAAAGTGTCCGTTTCATCTTGGAAGCCTCTGGAGGTACAACTAAGGTTGTACCTCCATTGTACTTGCTTTGCAATTGCACATTCATTAAAAATCCTCAGAGTTGACTGTGTTTGCAACTTGCAACAGCTGCCCTGAGACTACCTTGGTATTCTGACAGAAGCTGATACCCCTCCTCTTTCTCCAAACCAGTCCAATGCATTAATAATGCCAGCTTTACCGACAAGCCACTACGTTCTAGTAAATTTCCAGATGCTTCACGACTTAAGCCTGTAAGGTCTTGCAAAATTCGCACAGCGCGATCGCGTAACTTGTCATTCGTCACCGCCACATCCACCATCCGATTCCCGTAAACTTTGCCAAGCTGAACCATCACACCCGTAGAAAGAATATTTAAAGCTAGCTTCGTTGCTGTCCCTGCTTTGAGCCGAGTTGAACCAGCTAGCACTTCTGAACCAGTCAACAGACGAATGTCAATATCGGCATCAGACTTCACTTGCTCAGATGGAACACAGGCGATAAAAATAGTAGTAGCTCCCCGCTGACGAGCAGCTTGTAATGCACCGTGGACAAAAGGTGTTGTGCCGCCTGCGGTAATCCCAACTACTACATCTAGTTGCGTAACTTGTCGCTCTCGCATCGCCGCTTCTCCATCTTGGGCGCGGTCTTCTAAATCTTCGGAACTGCGAACCAGTGCACCAGCACCACCAGCAATAATCCCCTGTATTAACTCTGGGGGACTACAAAAAGTCGGCGGACATTCAGCAGCGTCTAACACCCCTAACCTACCACTTGTTCCCGCACCAACATAAAACAGGCGTCCTCCTTGACGCAAACGCTCTGCTGTGCTATCAATTGCTTGAGCCAACTGGACTTTAGCAGCAGCAACAGCCGCGACTGCCTTTTCGTCTTCACGATTAAATAGTTCCACCAATTCTAGGGAACTAAGCTGGTCTAAGTTCAGACTATTAGGATTGACCTGCTCAGTTAAAAGGTGTCCACGTTCCTGCATATTTGTCATATCTTATGTTGGTTGTTAGTTGTTAGTTGCTAATTGCTAATTGTCCATTGCTAATTGTTAAAAGCCATTAGCAATTAGCCCTTCGGGTTCGCAGTCCCCTACGGCGGGAAACCCGCCTTCAGGGCTGTCTCACCATTAGCCATTAGCAATTAACTATTTACAATAACCCTTCTAGTTTGCGACGAATCTTCTCTAATTCGGAATCAGACAATTCCGGTTCTGACTGTGACACTTGGTTAGGGCGCTTTGTGTCCTCCCTTGTGTCTTTCTGCTGTCCGTCTGGTTGCCAATCGGTTTGGTCAAGGTTGACATCTGGAGGAATCACCAAATCACTGTTGTTGGGGACGATTTCCCACTCATATCCAGTACTTTGACAAAATTGCTTAACTTCCTCAGCATCGATCGCCTCTACTGTAGGCGTAGGGAAATCTTGAGCCTCTAGCATCAAAGCAAAGCGCGTGGCGTCGTCTTCTGACTCAAACAACAGAATCTTATTGCGATCGCCCTCCCGGACACTGTGAATCCCCTCATTGTCCGTGCGAGCATGAAAAAGCAACACAAAAACACGCATAGGTGTAATCATTTATCCTCTAATGTATATCTATTCTTATTAAAGTTCGTTCGTTGTCTTCAAGGGAAAATCCCAGCCAACAATTTTCACTTTATTTTTTCCCCTGACGCCTATATCATTAATAAAACTTTTGAGCACCCAATCTGGTATAGCCTGTTATCCTTAAAGGTGGCATAACCAATCAAGTGCAAGCCAGCTCCTCTATTGTGGCATTCTATATCCGGTAAGTCAGTGGTGAGACGAAATGACCCATTCCAATCCTGACAATCACTCAAATCCCCATGCTAAGAACCGTCGGTTGTTAGTGTTGCGTCGCGGGGGCATTGCCTTGGGCGGACTGCTAACGATTGGAGTTTTAGGCGGTACTTGGAGTTTGTGGACTTTTATTCACAAAGATTTAGTGCCGTTGGCAGAAAAAAATCTTACCACTTCACTCAACCGTCCAGTCAAACTGGGGAAAGTCAAAGGATTTTCGCTCTCCGGAGTGCAGTTTGGCGCTTCAAGTATTCCAGCAACACCAACAGATCCAGAAAAGGCTACAGTCGATGCAGTGGAGGTGGCATTCGATCCACTACAGCTATTATTTAACCGTACATTAAAGCTGGATGTCACCTTAGTCAACCCGGATCTTTACGTAGAACAGAATCCACAAGGGCGCTGGATTACCACTACCTTAGCGCCGCCTGGTAAACAAGGACCAATTCAAACTCAATTAGACAACATTCACTTTCGCAATGCCAAAGTTGTAATAGTAC
>CAZZYE010000129.1:0-12182 GCA_964658145.1 uncultured Stigonema sp. | reverse complement strand
TCCCTAGGTGCAAGTAATATGCTTTATACAGCGTTTAATTCATTAATAGTTATAAAGAGTTTTATGTTGATAAATTTGATTCAAATTGAGTAAAACAGCTATGTTACCTTTTAAAACAGACAGAAGCAAGGTTAATTTCAGTAAATACTCTGACAAAATTGTACAGCATTGGATTTTAGAAGATTGGGGTTGGCTAATTGCTTTTTTAAATATCAGTGCATTTAACGGCTGGATGATAAAAGTAACTTCTGCGTCTGTACCTATAGTAATTTATTTTGCTGTTTTTCCTTTAGCTTTTATTATTTGTAGTATTTACGAAAAAACTTGGATTTTAGTACTTAATTTAGTTATTTCATATTCTATTTTAGCTTTTACTTTATCTATTTTACCTTTACCTGAGGTTTCGCCGATCGCGATAACTTTGTACTGCATAAATATTTTATTTTTCGCTTTTTTATTGATTTATGTAGCAAACACACGAGGAATTTTGGTTCCGGCTTTAATAGTAATTTTGATAATCTTGCTATTAACGGTAAATCGTTTGCAACCGATTATCCGTCTAGTTTGGTATTGCAACTTAATAGTGACTCTCAACAAATCCGGGAGAAGCCTAAGGAAGTATTTAAATAGTTTCAATGCTGCTATGCTAGTTATGACTGGAACCGCAGCCTTTGGATTGGCACTGGGATGGATGCTGGGTAGCTTATAAAAATTAGTGTGCTAGTGCAAAACTGCTCCCAGTTGACCCAATTCAACATAATTCGTAATTATTACGAGCCAAAATGCGGTGTGGCTAAGCCGGACAGCATGATTGGCGTCCCCACGCATCTCGGCGCTTGCTTGAAATCATGTTGCGAAGCCTTTTTTATTTTCCATAAATAAATAAAGGTGCTTGCGACCATTAATTACGAATTACGAATTATTCGGTCAAGTTTTGCGGTAAGATGATGGACTTGCAATAAATCAGGAAGCTTGCTGACAGGAGATGCACCAATGGCTCGGATGTACTACGATGAAGATGCCAATTTAGACCTTTTGGCGAGAAAGACCGTTGCCATCATCGGCTACGGTTCCCAAGGGCACGCCCACGCCCTCAACCTCAAAGATAGTGGCATGAATGTCATTGTCGGGCTATATCCGGGCAGTAAGTCAGTGGCAAAAGCGGAAGCTGCTGGGTTAACTGTGAAGAATGTGGCAGATGCTGCCGATGCCGCAGATTTGATCATGATTTTGTTGCCTGATGAGGTGCAAAAAACGATTTACAAAAACGAGATTGAACCCCATTTACAAGAAGGGAATGTGTTAGCTTTTGCTCACGGCTTTAATATCCACTTTGGTCAAGTCGTGCCACCTTCCCATATAGATGTGGTTATGGTAGCACCGAAAGGACCAGGGCATTTAGTAAGGCGGACATATGAACAAGGGCAAGGAGTACCTTGTCTGTTTGCAGTGTATCAGGATGCTAGTGGTCAGGCACGCGATCGCGCTATGGCATATGCGAAAGGGATCGGCGGCACCCGTGGTGGCATTCTCGAAACCACTTTCCGCGAAGAAACAGAAACCGATTTGTTTGGCGAACAAACAGTATTGTGCGGTGGTTTGAGTGCTTTAATTAAAGCGGGATTTGAAACTTTGGTAGAAGCAGGTTATCAGCCAGAGTTAGCTTATTTTGAATGTCTGCATGAAGTCAAATTGATTGTTGACTTGATTGTGGAAGGCGGTTTAGCTAAAATGCGTGATAGCATATCCAACACCGCTGAATATGGCGACTTTACCCGTGGACCTCGGATTGTGAATGACCAAACCAAAGCAGAAATGCGTAAAATTCTCCAAGAAATTCAATCAGGTCAATTTGCACGGGAATTTGTTCTAGAAAACCAAGCAGGTAAACCAGGGTTCACTGCCATGCGTCGTCAAGAAGCCGAACATCCCATTGAGTCCGTTGGTAAAGATTTACGCGCTATGTTTAGTTGGATGAAGAAGGATTAATTAGATTTTAGATTTACCAGTAGGGTGGGCATTGCCCACCTATTTCCGATGGGTTCAGCTATTTATGGTTACGCTCTATATAGTAGGAACCTAAGACCAAGGCATCCATCTGAGTTCTTAAGAAGCACTGAATAGCTTCTGTCGGAGTCCGGACGATGGGTTCATTTTCGTTGAGTGATGTGTTGAGAAGCAGGGGAATGCCAGTACGTTGAGCAAAGGTAGCAATCAAGTCCCAATAAAGGGGATTTGTTTGGCGACTGACACTTTGTAAGCGACCTGTGTGATCAAAATGAGTGACAGCAGGAATTTGCTCTCTTTTTTCGTGGCGAACTTTAAAGACTTTTTCCATGAACGGTACTGAGGTATCGAATTCAAAGTATTCGCCTACCCGTTCTTCTAGAATGCTGGGAGCGAAGGGGCGGAACTTTTCTCGGAATTTGATTTTCAGGTTGATAATATCGCGCATGTCTGGGCGACGCGGATCGGCAAGGAGGGAGCGGTTGCCCAAAGCTCTAGCAGCAAACTCCATTCTACCTTGGAACCAACCGACTACTTTACCTTCGCAAAGGGCATCTGCAACTAAGTGTAGGAGTGCTTCTCGCTCTAAGTGTTTAGGTTGGAGATCGTGCGACTGCAATGCTAGCAAGCATTCCTCATCAGAAAACTCTGAACCCCAATAAGCATGATTTAAAACAAACTGACGTGGTTGCTTGAGTATTTGATTCCAGACAAAGAAGGCTGCTCCTATTGACGTACCATTGTCAGCAGCACCTACTGGTATATAGACGTGCTTAAAGGGAGTATTTTGAGTAATCTTGCCATTAGCAACGGAATTCATGGCGACACCGCCTGCTAAACAAAGATTTTCATTGGGGTAGCGATCGCTCAATCGGTTAAGTAAATGAAATATGATTTCTTCTGTCACAGCTTGCACAGAAGCTGCTATGTTCTGATGTTTAGGGGTAACTTCTGATTTGGGTTGTCGCGCTGGACCCAATAATTTTTCTAACTCTTGGCTATGGAAAGGCTCAACATTGGGCACTCCATTGTCCCACTTCATGGCAATGCCTTGCTCATGGTGAGTAAAATAATCTAAGTTTAGTTCAAAACCATCCCCTATTGGATAGATAATTCGCCGGAACGCTTCTAGATATTCTGGTTCTCCGTAAGATGCTAATCCCATGACTTTGTATTCATCTCCATAGGCAGGAAAGCCTAAGTAGAGAGTGATGGCGTTGTAAAGATAACCGACGGAGTGAGGATAGTAGGTGCGAGAGGAATACTCTAGATGGTTGCCAACGCCTGCACCTGAGAGTGTGCTAACGAAGTCTCCCATGCCGTCAATAGATAAGACGGCAGCTTTTTCAAAGGGGGAAACAAAGAAGGCACTGGCTAGGTGAGTTGTGTGGTGTTCCAGTGTATGAATGGGAGTACCAATATCTTCTGGTTGACAGTGGCAAGCTTCTGCTAATTGTTCCTTGAGACTGGCAGATTTACTTTGTTTATTAAACCGATCAAGGAGAGATGATAAAGAAGGACGTTGTTGCAGAGTGAAGAGAAGTTTGCGATTGAGATTGGCTTTGGGGTTGAAGGATACTGCTACGTGATCCAAGTCTACAGCGCCCAGACCGGCAACTTGCAGGCAATAGCGGATAGATTCAGCTGGAAACCCTGCCCAATGTTTGATGCGTGTGAACCGTTCTTCTTCCACTGCGGCAATAAGTTGCCCATTTTGGATCAGGCATGCTGAAGCATCGCCGTGGTAAGCGTTAATTCCGAGGATGTTCATTTAAGTTTTACTATGATTTTTAGGTTTGTGAGATTTAGCCCACTTTGGTTATCGACAAAAGATGTGAGTGAGCAATATTAAGGGACTTCCAAAATTTATGGGTAAAAATGCAGGATAAGAATTTACCCACCAAACAATAAATGTTTAAGAGCTAAAACTTTGTCAAATTCATTTCTTACTGAGTGTGCTGATACGTGGTTTCTGGTAATATTCATATATCTTGGCATCAATCAGAAAACGATACCAGAAACCCTGAAGAAAGTGAAATATTAAGCCATTTACACCGTCTAGAAAGCCTAGTCCTATAAAGTAACGCAGTAAAAAGTAAATGAATGGGCGTAGAAAAAGTGGCATTTTATCATACAACCCCCTTTGGATAAGACGACGTTGACGAGCTTGACCTGCCTGCTTGTCTTTTAAAATTTTTTCTGTTTTGAGGTAGTCAGGATTAATATATTCTTTAAGGTAAGAGTCTGAATAGCTATTATGTTTTTCTGTCCAAAAACTCAGTCCTTTTTTATTGTCGTCAACAATATCATGTTTGAGACTTTCAATTATTCCTTCGGTAAGCATAATATGCTCGTCTATCCAACGATCTTCGCACACGCCAAAGCCTTGGCGCCAAATTCTGAGTAGCCAAGTAGGATAATAACCACCATGTCGAATCCAACGTCCCATGAAAAATACACGGCGTTTCACTTGATATCCAGTTACTTCGTCAGACGTATTTGGTAAGACTTGCTTTAGTTCTTCAACTAACTCTGGCGTGAGATATTCATCAGCATCCATACGCATAATCCAAGGCGTAGTAATTGGTAGATTTTCCAATGCCCAATTGACTTGTTTGGCATGGTTTTCCCAAGGATGACTGAAGACTTTGCAACCTGCTTGTTTAGCAATCTCAACAGTTTGATCAGAGCTACCGGAATCCACTATAAAAATTTCTGCGTTGAGTGGTTGGAAACTCGCTAAACAGGTTGGCAAGTTTACCGCCTCATTTTTGGTCAGGATAATGACAGATAGCAACATCATAGTTTAGACTCGCTTAGAGTGCATGAACAATTTTCGAGATGCTTTGACCAGTTCCTTGGGGTAAAACAATACTCATATTCTTTGAGTTCTAAAGTCATAGTTTTAGCGTGATTGACTGTCATGAAGAAACAAAAGCTTTGTTAATGATGCGGGTGTAAACCTCATTCATCTTCGTCGCAATTCGCTCCCAGGTGTATTGCTTAAAAATTAGTTTACGAGCGCGATCGCCCATATATTTAGTTGCTTGAGGATAGGTCAGGTAATTGTCGAGGGCATTAGCGATCGCAGATACATCCAGTTCGGGAACGTAACCCAGTTGGTATTGTTTCACAACTGAAGCTAGCGCAACACCAGGGGTAACCAGGACAGTCAGACCTACAGCTAAAGCTTCTAGGACTACTACAGCAAAGTTTTCGGAGTGTGATGTGAGAGCAAATAAATCTGAACCTTGTATGAACATGTTTTTCGTCTCTCCTTCGACAAATCCAGCAAAATGGGTGCGATCGCCAATGCCAGTTGAAACGAGCAAAGACTGAATTTCCGCTTCGTATTCTTTTGAACCACTGCCTGCTATAACAAAGGTGAAGCGATGGTGAGTTAGTT
The DNA here is from genome assembly GCA_964658145.1 of uncultured Stigonema sp. Lineage (GTDB taxonomy): Bacteria > Cyanobacteriota > Cyanobacteriia > Cyanobacteriales > Nostocaceae > Stigonema. The sequence goes on along the minus strand of CAZZYE010000129.1, from coordinate 6,769 downwards.
TGCCTAAGGCTGGGATTAAGTAATCTAGCCCTTTTTTGGGATGCAGCCGAGACAAAAATAAAATGACAGGTTGATCTGCGGGAACGTTGAGGTATTGCCGGAGGCGATGACGGGCATCTTGAATCTGGTTTGGCACAGACAGTCCGAGGGGCAATATAAAACTGGGCGCGCTTAGTCCCAACTGGGAAACTTCTTGCTGTTCCTGTTGAGAGGTGAGGTGGATTACCTGGCTGTGATTGAGGTTTGCTTTCTCTATCAGCCTCAGATAAATTTGCTTTTTACGGGTGCTTTGCTGCAAAGACCACTCGCATAATAAACCATGGGGGGTGACGATATAAGGAACATTTTTGCGGTGGGCGATCTCCATTGCTATTGTCGATGCATAAGAAAAAATGGCGTGAATGTGTAAAAGGTCGTAATTAGAAATGTTGTGCCAAAGCCATATTGTTAGCTGCCAAGAAAAGGCGTATTCCCTTACAGCTTTGACATTTGGTGAAAAGCGAGACAAAAACCAGACTGGAACTTGCTGATACTCAATGCGCTTTTGTAACGGAACATCTAATAAACCATCACCGTTATCGTTTGTGGTGGCGATCTCAGCATCAACATTGTTTGCTCGCAATGCCTTGACCATATCCAGAACAGCTTGACTAGGACCACCCCGCACCTTAGGAACGGAGGGAATGACGTGGAGAACTTTCATAACTTATGATCCAATGGGAGAGTTTTTCAATCTTTTTGCAAGGGTTTGTTTGAACTGTTCAAACCCAAAAGTATCAATCACCCGTTGACGTAAAGCATCAGGTTGATACATTAGAGGATTGGGATAAGTACCTTGCACAATCTGGATCAGAGTTTTAGCGATCGCACCTACATCAACGGGATCAATTAAGGCTCCCAGTTCACCGTGACAAAGGGCATCAATGGCACCATCCTGATTTCCACCCAAAGTCGGTTTGCCACAAGCCAATGCTTCTAGGTAGACTATGCCAAATCCTTCTCCTCGACTGGGCATGGCAAAGACATCGCAAAGATTGTAATGAGCGCAAAGTTCATCATCAGGAACAAAGCCTGCTAAGGTGACGCAATCTTGAAGGTTTAGTTGAGTAATTAGCTGCTCAATCCGAGGTCGGTCATCGCCTTTGCCAGCTAGAATGTAATGAACATCTGGAACCTGACGTCTAATCTCCGGTAAAGCTTGAATAATTTGATCGTAGCCTTTGTAGCCATCAAGACTTGCTAACCGAGAGACAGTTAAAATAACTGGCTGTTCCGGTTTTAGTCCATATCGTTCTAACAAATATTTCGGTTTGGCTGCTATTTGAAAGCGGCTGGCGTCAAATGTGTTGGGCAAAAGCGAGATTTTAGCCGGATCTAAGTTCTGTTCTTTCAGCAGGCGATCGCGTGTGTAACTGCTTACTGCTAAAATGCGATCTGCATTTTGTAAGGCAGTTTGTAGGGTAGGGTTTGTGATATTCCAAGCATCTACACCATGAGCAACTGTCCAGTAAGGTATACCTTTTAAGCGTTTGAGCAAATATGCAGCGATCGTGAAATTTAGATGAGAGGCGATAATCAGGCTTGGGCGTTGACAGAGTCCATTTCCTAAAATTTGAGTAGCAAAACCAAGCGTCCGTAAAGTTTTCGGCAAAGTTCCAGCAAAGTGAAATTGGGTGTTAGCTCTCAAAGAAAAGTTTGGTGAGGAGCGAGTATCGTGTTTTAAAAAAACATCATACTCAATCTTGGGATATAAGGTTTGTAATGCTTCGAGTAAGAATGTTGAGTAGACTTGAATTCCACCTTTGAATTCAAAAATATTAGGAAACCACAAGTGTAAATGTAAATTATTAGCTTTATAATTTACCATAGATAAAAAGTTTAAAAAAACCGATATTGTATCTTGTTAACCTGTAAATCTTAATTGCGAAACGAGTGAAAAAATCTCGATAATTTATCTGGAAAAATTTAATTAGCGATATTTCAAATAGATTCTATTTATGTAAGAATCGAATTGATTTTGCTCTGGAGACGACCATAAGGGAATTTTAGGTGCATACGGTGATGGGAACAGGGTGTAAGTCACTGTTAGGATCAGGCGGTGTTTATTTGTAGGGATAATACCTCGGTGGAGTCCATAGCTATTCTCAAGCCAAGCCAAGCCAGCCTCACCAGTAAGTTTGACGAAGTTATCCGCAGATGGGAAATCAGGATTATTAATGTCTATTGCTCTCTGTCTAGGTGGCAGTAACCATGTATGGGATGTTTTAACGAATGCATGAGGTCCTGAACCTTCATCTACATCAGTTAAATAGATATACAACTTAATTTCTGACCAGTCATCCACGTCTCTATGAAATTCTCCTGGGTTTTTAACATATATTTCATGAGAATTTGCTGATTCATCAAAACCATACAATAGCCACCAAATTTGGATTAAAGAAATTGTAGGTTTTGCTCCAAATATATTCTCGATTACTCTTAAAATGGTCGAATCATTCGCCAGAGACAATAGATGTGGAATACCAGCAAATTCCTCGACTGTATAATAGGCATGCAAGCAAGATTTATGAGCAAATTCAGGTGAACTAAATTTTCCTTCTTCGGGACGCTGAGGATCAACACATAACTTCGTGGAAAGGTATGCTTTCATTTCTTCAACTTGAGTTATTTTCACGAAATTTTCCAATACTAAAATTCCATCTTCTTTCAGAGTTTGAATTAATTTTTGTGTTTCAACAGTGGTTGGAAGCTGCGGATTTTTTGGAAGAAAGTAGGATATTAGAGATGATATAAACCTACGGTGATTCGGATTATAATCCTGCCTTTGGAGATAATATAATAACCATCTGTAATCCGTAATGCCTTGTTTGATTAATCGGATGTATCTGCCAAGATTGATTGTCATATCAAATTATTAAGGAAGATGTACTAAATTAAGATAACATTACAAAGGCTTTTGAGGCTGACCCCCTAAAAAAAATCTAAACAGTATATATAAAGCTACAGTAATATTAAATAAACCTCCCACCATGAGGGAAAAATTAGACTCTTGCGTAATTAGAGTAAACAAAACCGTAGCTCCTATTACAACTTCCAGTGGATCCATTCCTAGAGAATTAAGTTTTTGCTCAAGAAAAGCTAAGAACATTCCTACTAGCGGCATTCCTATCAGAACACCTGAAGTGCCAAAATTAACATACATTTCCACCATCCAAGGAAGGTTTACTGAAGTGCTATTGTCATTACGGTTTAGATATTTATAACGCTTGCCAAAGACATTTCCTATATTCTCTATAGGTTTGTCAGGCCACAAGGCACGAGGAATATAACTTGTAAGCAAGTTTGAGTAGGTTGTGCCACCCCAGTAAGGCACTATTATTGGTGTATATTCAATTACATTTGAAAATAAGTTAATATATGTTGTTCGCTCTGTAGTAGAATCAACTGAGCCTTGCTCTTGTGATTTAGCACCAAATTTAGAGTAGTATTTAATTGTAGTATCTATAAATAATTGAACCTTTTCAATAGGGTTGGCTTGAGAATGTGTTCCTTTACCCCAAGTTAAAGAACGATACTCACCTTTTACTGGATTCAAAATAATAAAAAATAAAAGTGTAACGCTAATAAAAACAACTGGGATTCGGTTACGTTCATACCAAATAACTACGACCATAAATAGACCTAGGGTCATCATTTGGGCTAAAGAGCCACTGCCTAGACGCTGAATGCATTCAAGTGGACAACATATACCTAAAAATACCCTGGTTTGAATAGAAGATAATTGACCCCGTGACCAGATAATGTAAAACATCCCGTAAGATACATATCCAATTGGAATGAGTAGCTGACCTAAAGAAGGAATTGTTTGAATAAAAGGTATGTATAGAAAGGCAATATGTGACCAGAGAAATAGCCACAATAGGGTTAGGAGTTTACTGCGTGAATATGATCCAGATAGCTGAATGGGAGTAACCTTCTGCCATAGAAAAGATTTAGAAACATAAAAGGCAATGTTCATCCCAAGTATTCCTAGCAGTGCCAGAATTAAAGCTTGCTCACTGACATTTGCCAAAGACAAGCGACCTGAAAGGCTCAGATGCTTACTAAACATGGGTAAACCAAAGCCAGTAGCGTAAAAAAGCCCTACTAGTGGGAAAAAAGGTATCGGTGGTCGTTTGCGGTCTGATAAATACTGTAGGCTGGGCAAAAGACCTAGCCAGGTTATAGCCAATGCAAGAAGCGCCTTGTTAGTTGAGACTGATTCTGAATGGTTATTTAACAAGTAACAACTAGCTACAACTAGAATAAATATGAGAAATAACCACAGCCTTCTAAAGTAACGTTCCTGCTTTATTTTGGCTTTAATGATAGCAATTTCATAATACTTTTGTAGTTGATTGAAGTCAGCCTCACTCTCGCCATTATAATTATACATAGTATTTGCTTACCTAATGCTTTGCAGCTTCACTACAACTTACTAAGTCTTGGATTTTCGAGAGCAAGGGGGAAAAAGCAGACTCGTAATTATACTTTTCTTCAAAAGCCTGTCGAGCCGCTAAGCACATTGCTTGGTATTTTTCAAAGTCGTTTAGGATATCTTGAATAGCAGTTGCAATGGAGTGAGAATCGTCAGGATCGGCAAACCGAACCCAAGTTTCACTCTTTAGATGTTCCCGATAGTTTGGAAAGTCGCTGACAACAATAGGTAATCCACAGGCAGCATACTCATATATTTTATTTGATGCTGTCCCCATTGTTTGATGATTTATATTTATTTTTTTATACAAACATACACCTACAGTAGCCATCCAAGTGTGTGGACTCAGATCATTGTATGGCACTGGCAGACAATACCTAACACGTTCAACCACGTTCTTTTGAACAGCAAAATCTATCATTAAATCATGTTCTTTTTCTTTAATTGGTCCAATAAGTTTAAGCTCTATGGAGTTATCTAAAAAAGTGAGAGAATCAATTAACTCCAACATAGAGGTGTGTACAGAAATTGTACCTTGTAGCAATATCTGAGTTTTTGTGAAGCGTTCCAGTATAATATTGTTAAATTCTTGTGATGCCTTAAAAAAGGATTTTCTCGGAAAATTAGGTACTATCATGAGTTGCCCATTGAAACTCGTTAGGTTTTGAAAAAACAAAGCCCGATCTTGAGAAGGAAAGACAACAATATTAGCTTTATGCACCCACCTTCGTTCTCCTCTTTGAACCCATCCTGACAAAGAAGAAAGAGGAAACAACCGATTGAAGAGATCGTGGTTATGATAAATCAGTGGAATTGGCTGAGATCGCAATAGTTGGCACAGAGACGCTGCCGTATACGCAAAAGCATCATAGGCATAAATGAGAGATACATCTTTGAGAAGGCGACGTGCTTTAGCCACAAAGTTGATATATTCCCAAAGCTTATTCCCTGTAGATGCTTGCTCTCGTTCTCTTGCTGAGGTGTATTGCCCCAAACGATGAACTCTGACATTAGAAGGGTATTCCCAATTAGCAGGATCATGATTACGACCAATCAAAACCACATCAAAATGTTCTGATAATAAATGAACAGCGTTGATTGTTGGAGGATAGTAGTCGGGATTAAAGTAGATCATGATTCCAATACTTTTTTTACCCATTTCTATACCTTATAAAGAACAGATAATTAACATAAATTTTAGGATATTATAAACCTTCAAATGCTACTTTGGTGTTATGAATCAGTAAATCAGGAACTGCCATGGACTCAGGATCAAAGCCCCCTTCAAATACACTTTTGCTGAGAACATAAGAAAAAACACCTGCATGGAAGTGTGCTGGATGCCATATAGTAGGACACTGTCCCAAATACGAAGCCCAGCTACTAAATGTACTTCCTGAAGAAGCTATCAAAAGTTTACTTCTAGACAAGGTAAGCATATCGGATAGAGCTGAAGCAGTAGGAGCAAGGGAAACACTCTTGAGTCTTAACAGTTCGCAAAGTTCATGAGCATGACCATCTGAAAATATGGTTGCTGGCACGTCATAGCCAACAATTCCACGAATGGCATCAACTACCTTAATGAACCAACTTAGAGGAGTGCGAACATGACCTAATTTAGTGAAGTCCTCATCTGGTTTAAGTACCCGAAAGTCACTCATTCTAATATGAATACCAATTTGGGGTACTCGACGATTATAAATTTCTGCCAACACAGAGGGACGAATGCTTGAAAGTAGTCTCTGCTTAATAATTGATTGATGTTCTTTCAGGTCTACAAAGTAGTCACTCCAATGTGGCAGTTCATTAAAAATAAATAGATGCAAGTCTACTTCTCGTGGTTCTAAATTAGATAGTTCTATTTTAGATAGAGCAGAATTATAGTGAAGGTACTTTTTTTTAAACATTGCAATGAAATAATGAAACTTAGACACATAATTTTTAGTATAAAATAGATTACCATAGGTTCTTTTATCTCGTTCACCTCTTAAATAAGGTCCAATTAAGAGCTTGCCCCAAGCAGGTGCAACAACAGGAAGGTTATTCATATCGGCAAACAGAACTGCCCTAGCCCAAACTAGAAGCATGTTACCTAAGCCTGCTTTGGGTAATTGAGGATAAACTAAGAATTGAGGTTTTTGAAACATCGGCTTATCTGTATGTGATAATTAATTGCTCTAAATGAATAGTGATTTGACAATCATCAAAGTGATTTTCCATAGCTTTTACTTCCTTCTCGGTCTAAGATTACCTATTTTAACGAACCGCAAAGACGCGAAGTACACGAAGAAA
>CAZZYE010000128.1:8272-12220 GCA_964658145.1 uncultured Stigonema sp. | reverse complement strand
CAATTTGCTCTAGAACATAACTGCGCAAGTAGAGGGAGCAGCTAACTTTGCTGCCGATATCCTCATCCCAATACTCATCGAGTTTTGGTTCCAACTCCAGCTGACGCGTAACGTTGGCACATAGCCAGCGCAAAAATCGATTCAAATCGCTCAATATTGCTTGGTCAATTTGCTCCAAGTTCAGGGTAACTGTACGGTAGCCCATGCGATCGGCATAGTCCATAACCCTCAGCAGCAAGGAGGTTTTGCCCATTTCTCTTGGGGCTTTAATCCGAATTAAGGCTCCTGGTTTACTGATTTCTGTATTAACCTGTGCGGCGATCGCAGAGTTTTCGATGTAAAAAGGAGAGTCAAGCGGGACTGAACCACTAGGGAAGCGCGGCGAAATATCCTGCTTGGCATTAACAGAAATGTCTACAGGATTTTGTCTTGGCGGTGTTATTTTTGGTGCGGCGCTACTTTGAACATTCTCCTGTGGCCAAAACATTGGTGGTTCGGCAGGATTCTGGAGTATGACTGGTAGCCAAGTAGCGCAGGGATATTCTTTCTCTAGTCCTTGCAGTCTTTCTCGTGCAGAACGCACTGCAGTATATAAAGACTTGCCAGATGAAAATTCTGCTAGAAAATACTTTAAAAATTCTTGAGCTACCACATCTGGCACAGGTTCGCGCATGACAATCACTTGCGGAATCTGCAAATCCTGTAGCTGCCGTGCCAACCCCAAACCATCACAGGAGTTGAAAATCGCTAGCTTCAACCCACGACTAATAGCTTGTTTGAGAGCATACTTTAGTTGCTCAAGAGTAATCTTGTCTCTTTGATTGATTTGCAGCAGCCCTTTATGTTTACTACAACTATGACCGGCAAAAAAGAGAATATCCCAACCTTGTTGCCAAAGCTGGTCGTTTAAATCACCTAAATTTGGCTCTACTAAAAATTTAATTTCTGCTTGAGTTGATAATTTCTCTAAAAAATTTCGATCCCGACTAATATCAATTTCTTTACTTTTTCCAAAAATAGCTAAAATTTTAACTTGGACTTTCTGATTATCTAAGAGAATTTTATTCCTGTTTTGATACTCTGCAGGACTTAAGGCAACTTCCGCTCTTGGGTAATCCTCAAAGAAATTCCACAGCTGCCAAGGAAGTCGTCGTAGTAAATTGTCGTCAGTTTCAATAATGAAGCGAATTTCTTCCGATGGTTTTAATTGTGTACGTAATTGCTGGTCAATTTTGCGAAATTTTACTGAGTTAAGCCATGTATTTATCCTTTTTGATAACATCTGAGATAAATTGGTGAGATCAACTTGAGAAATATTAGTTATATAAGCTTCTTCAATTTCAAATTTATCTTCTATTTCGCTGTCATGACGGCAACTCAGACGTTGATTGAAAGCAGAATAAAGCAACTGCCAATTTCGATAAAGTTCGGGAATTTTTGGTGCGGCTGGTAAACTAGCAGTAAATTTCATCCGGTAGGGGTTGTCTGCTTTTCCGATCTGTGCTGTTACAGCGGCAAACCCATCACCTAGGTTTCCCTGACCCAAGCTTAAAACAACTAACCTACTCATAGGTGTTTGATAAAACAATGGTCAACTTTTTAGTATAGTATTAAAGTTGGTTGAGATTTTTACTTTTTTGATAAAATTAACTAGGTCGAAAAAATAAATTATCATTGGTTCGTAGTTGCACTGACCTCACGTGTAAGTCAGAAGTAGCATTCATTACCTTATGAAGAGCGATCGCCATTGCTAATTGCTAATTGCTCTAATCCCACTAACAACTAACAACGGTACGGGCGAACGGCCCTTCGGGTTCAGCAGTCGCCTCTGTCGGGAAACCCTCCTGCAGCGCTGCTTCACCGTTCGCCCCTACTATCAACTACCCACTCGTTAATTCAGTCCAATAGCGATCGTAAACTTCTTCAATTTTCCCCAAAGGAGTAATACGTTCGCACTTTTCGAGCAGTGAGTGTGGGGGAAACAAATTATAATTATTCTGCATTTTTTTTGGTAATAAATCGAATCCAGCACGATTAGGAGTAGCAATGCCTAAACGTTGACTCATTTGTGCTGCTACTTCCGGTTGTAAAATAAAATTAATCCAAGCATAGGCTCCATCGACATTAGGGGCTGTTTTAGGAACGACAATTGTGTCAGTCCATAATGAGGAACCACTTTTGGGAATAACATACTTGAACTTAGGATTTTCTTGAGTTATTTTCACCCCATCTGCTGAGTAACACATTGCCAATAATAAATCTCCCGCCACAATTTGATTGCGCCAAGCATCAGTATCAAAAGCAGCGATCGCACCTTTGAGAACCTTCAACTTTTCATAAGCCTGTTTGATTTCGTGTTCATTTTTCGAGTTATAGGAGTAACCCAGCATCCGCAACACCGCACCCATCACTTCTCGGACATCATTCAGCAAAGTCATTCGCTTTGACAGTTGCTTTTGGTTTTGCCAAAGATAGTCCCAGTCTTCAGGCGGAGTTTTAAGGATTTCGGAGTTAAAAAGTAAACCTGTTGTCCCCCAGTTAAAAGGAATACTGTAGCGATTATTGGGATCGTATGTAGGATTTTGAAACCGTGGTAATAAATTTTCTAACCCGATTAAGTGAGTGTGATTTATTTCTACTAACAACCCCTTGTCCACCATCTTCTTTACCATATAATCAGATGGGTAAATAACACTGTAAGATCCTCCACCTCCAGCTTGCAGCTTAGCCAGCATGACATCATTAGAATCATACGCATCTGCAAGTACTTTAGTACCTGTTTGGGCACTAAAGGTTGCCATTAATTCTTTGTCAGTATATTGTGTCCACGTGTAGATACTGAGTTGATCTCGAGGACCTTTAGTAGTAGAAGTTGCTCGCACATCAGCAAGTCTCCAACCACAACTAGTCAAAGACAAGCCTGAAAGCGTCGCCATCCCTGTTAAAAATTTTCTTCTAGTCATTAGTCAATGGTTAATGGTTAATAAGTCAATACGGTTCAGTTAAGGCTTTGATCCCCCCAACCCACGCCCTTCGGGTTCGCCAGTTGCCTACGGCGGGAAACCCGCCTATAGCACTGGACTCACCAGTCGCCTACGGAGGGAAACCCTCCGGAGAGCGCTGGCTCCCCTTAAAAAGGGGGGTTAGGGGGGATCTTCAGGGAGTAAACGCTATAACTATTCACTAGCAATGCTACTTGACAAAAGACCACTCTAATGTTTTTATCCGTGCCGTCTGCAGCGCCTCTGTAAGTTCATCGTTACTGTCAAATTTCAATTGCTCTAGGTAGCAAGCTTCCACATTGACAGTAAACTGGTCTTCTTGAAAAGGCCAAGGTATGACAGTGACACTGCCATCGCTACGCTCTATCACATCATAGCGTTGACCGTCCGCTGTCTTGGCAATTTCTAAAGCACGTTCATCCGCAGGTAATACGTGGTTGCACAAGATCAGGGAGAGGCGATCGCACCATTGAAAAAACGCATAAGCTTGCGCTGCTTCATCTTTTGTAACATTCAACTCCTTGCGCCATTGCTCTTGATGCTGTAGTTGCTCGTCTAAAAAGCTATCCAATTCCGGAGATTCGCCGCGCTTACCCTCATTAAGAAAGCTGATGTGCATAGAAATCAGCATTGCTACCCATCGTCCGCGATATCGGGCATTCTGCGCTAGGGAGCGCAACTTTTTGAGAGCGGTTTTCTTATCCAGGGTAAAATCCAGTGGTCCACCAGCTTCAGTGAGGTGATTGCCTTCCCATTCCTTTTCCAAATCGTCGTGATGGGAAATTGCCGCAATGGTTTCCAACCAGCGTAGCGGACGTAGTTTTGGATGCCAGTGTCCCGCTATTTCAGCAGCAAGCAAAGCATGGGCGCGATGGTAAATTACTTCCCAACCCTTCTCATCTAAATTAGCAATCATGAATCAACCTCTCTAGACCTATGCGTAAAC
>CAZZYE010000128.1:0-8262 GCA_964658145.1 uncultured Stigonema sp. | reverse complement strand
TTAGCGATTAGCAGCATGAGCGATAATTTCACATTTCCGGCGCGGACTGCTATAGGATGAATCTCTATTAGGGATTGAGATAACTTTACTTAATATTGCAAAACCTAAGATGGGGAATCCATCCGCCAAAAGAACGAAAAAAGCCTTTATGAACAAATTAACGCCTAAAAATTGGATTCTGATCCAACAGCGACTGACGCCTTATTTGTTTTTGCTGCCTGCCCTGGTTATCTTAGTCTTAACTGTGTTTTGGCCTGCACTACAAGCGTTCTACCTCAGCTTTACCCACTACGAATACGATTTGACCGAGATGCCGCAATGGGCAGGTTTTAGCAACTTTCGCCGTCTGTGGAATGACCCTGTTTTTTGGCAAACCTTGGGAAATACCTTGCTATATCTTATAGATGTAGTGCCGATTTTAGTAATTGTTCCCTTAGCACTAGCAATTTTGGTGAATCAGAAACTGCGCGGAATATATTGGTTTAGGGCTGCTTACTACACACCAGTGGTGATTTCCATAGTGGTTGCGGGAATTGCTTGGAGATGGCTGTATGCAGAAAACGGCTTACTCAATCAGTTACTAAAGGGCATTATCCCAGCTGGAATTCCTTGGCTAACTGACCCCCACTTTGCGCTTTTCAGTGTGATGGCTGTTACCGTGTGGAAGGGATTAGGCTACTATATGGTGATTTATCTAGCTGGGTTACAATCCGTTCCGGCTGATGTGTATGAAGCCGCAGCAATTGATGGTTCAGACGGTATCCGGAAACACTGGGATATAACTTTACCTTTGATGAAACCTTACCTAGCTTTAGTGGCAGTGATTTCGGCTATTTCTGCCACCAAGGTATTTGAAGAAGTATACATCATGACCCAAGGCGGACCACGAAATAGCTCGAAAACAATTGTTTACTATCTATATGAGCAAGCATTTAATAACTTAGAAATCAGCTATGCTTGCACAATCGGGCTGGTACTATTTTTAATAATTTTAGGTCTATCAATTTTGCGATTGTTACTTAATCGTAGCGCTGGAGAAACTTTAACAAATTAAAAAAATATAGGTTCTCTTCCTTAGACATCTCCGAATCTCGTCCTATGTTGTGCTGTGGAATTTTGATTTGTGAATATTTGAGTCCGCTTGAAAACAAAACTAAATATTAGAGCGATCGCACTTAATACAGAGTAATTACAAATTGTTGTCTTTAAGCGGACATCGGATCTGGTCTGCCAATCCCCAGTTCTTGAAGTTTGGCTTTGACATCTGACCACTCACTACCACAGTAGTAGTATTTTTTGTCCAAGATGTTTGCTACATAATAGCCCTGCAAGCCGCCGTTGATGCGGAAAAGCTCAATAGCTACTTTTTTCATCGAAGTGTCAAAGGCAGCAAATTCATCTTCAATTGATAGATCTGGGGCATTAAATAAATTGATGAACGGTTCACCATGCTTGAACGCCCAGCCATTTCCTCGGCGCTCAATGATTTGATAGTAAATAGGACAAAAAACTGTAGTGCTGGAATTTGTCATAATCAAATCTGGTTTATATAATACTCGAATATAGCCCCTAGTGGCTAACTAGGGGCTGATAACTAAGTGTTAGTTATCGGTGTTGTCTTGTCCTTCTGGTTGATCTGCTATATCGTCCAGATCGGATTCAACAACTTCTGAGTCAACGAGGTATGTCTCCTTTGAGACTTCATCACGTTTTTTCCAAACGCCTTGGATAAGACGGATGAAAGTCTTAACAGGATTAAAGAAACCTCGATGACCGTTACCGTTTTTGCTCAATAAACACCTCCTTTTTTGGACAATTGGGGACACTAAATGTCCCCATATTTATTGTAAACTACTTTTAATAAAAACGTTAACTACTTATATGGGAATTTTAGGATTTTTTAGTAGCAATTAATATTAACTCCCCAGACGCGATCGCATCTAATAACTGACCTGTTGACCCTTCGTTATCATAAATATATCCTAGTAATTGCGCAATTTCTTTCAGCTTATCTCCTGTCCCAGGTGCAACCCTCGCATGAAGATTAGTGCGGTCAAGTTTCTTTCTGCCAGCCATAAGTGTTAACCATAATTCATAAAAGTGGTTTACATATATATAAGATAGCAAAAATATTGCATAAGGGATGGCATCCACTAAAACCACCGCATACTTTGCCAATCTTCCCGACTAATGCTGTAAACTAATGCCTCACTGCTAAAGAGTTCTGTCGTCCCCTCCAGATGTTCTCCCAACTTCTCTGCCACCCGCCTTGAGGCTTGATTCTCCAAACGAATTAGGCTAATGACGCGGGATTGCCCTAGCTTCTCAAAGGCATAGTCCATCGATCGCCTTGCCGCTTCTGTGGCATAGCCGCGTCCCCAATAAGCCCGCCGCAACGTCCAACCAATTTCCAATCCGGGCCAACCCTCTGGTTGCCAGCAGCCAATGCGCCCAATCATTTCACCGCTACAGCGTTCCTCAACTGCCCACAATCCATAACCTCGCAACTGCCAGTGCCCCAGGATCATCGCCATATTGCGCCAAGAGTCCCAACGGGATAGGGGCTGCCCATTGGCGATATAGCGCATAACTTCTGGATCGCCGCACATCTCGGCATAAGCATCCAGGTCTTCTTCCCGAAAACCTCTTAGAATCAAACGCTTCGTTGAAAGTTGTGGAATTAGCATTTCAGAAAGACCGTTAGACTGAGCATCAGGAACATGTTGGGAGCATCCCCTGAATGCGAATAGCCCTCAGACTCTTATGTCTGGACGGCAGTCGCCTCTGTCGGGAGACCCTCCGGAGAGCGCTGCCTCGGCTACACAAACAAAGCCTGCCTCCGCAGGCTCTAGATAAGTCCGCGCAGGCGGTGAGTCCAGCCCTGAAGGCGGGTTTCCCGCCGTAGGGGACTGGCGAACCCGAAGGGACTTTGTTCGGGTAGCCGCGACTTTAGTCGTCGGGTATTTTTTCCAAAGTGGGATGCACCCAACATGTTAGTACGCGATCGCACTGTAACCAATGACCAATCTTAAAACCGCGTTTGATACTCAATTACTGCATTAGTTTCCTCTGAAAAATCTGTCGAAGTACGCACACGAAGGTCGGGGTTAATTCGGTAGTTAATACCTAATTGCGGGGCTTGGTCTGTTGTCAATACTTTAAGAATAGAGCCGTAAAAATTGTGAGTAATATCGATTCCAGCTTCTGCCGCCACATCTAGCCCAGAATTCGTCGAAGAATTTCCTGTAGATCCAGTTCTTCTTGAATTTACGGCGTTGGTGGACAAGGTAGGGTATATACGGAATTCGCTCAAGCCAAGGGCATTACCAATCTGGCTAAAAGTTTGTTGAATGTTGAGAGCTGAGCTGGCGAAGTTGACCAGTCCCAGCGTAGTGTTGTCGCCGCCGGTGCCGCTGCTACCGCGTCCCAAGGTTTGCACAAAGCTACCCCCAAGCAGAGCAACAATTTCTGTTTTGCTGCGAGAAGGAGAGCTTGTCAGTTCCAGATTTTCGTTGATCTCACTGGCTGGACCATTGACTTTTGCGTCAACACGAATAGTGTTTACAGCTTCAAAACTGGTAATAATTCCTGTGTTGTCGTTGATTTCAGACGATGTGGGTGAGTTTGTCACCTGTGTGGTTCCTGAATCTACTACATTGGTAACTAAATAGACATTTAAGTCGGGGTCGCGAGGTTGATTTGCTCTAAACGTTGCTGTTTGTTCATAGCCACGGGCGAGGTTAAACTGGGTAGCAAACAAATTCACACCTCCTCCTTTTAGCTTGATAGTTCCCTCTGGTACTGGAGTAGTTAACGGACCGTTGACATCAAGAGTACCAGTGGCTTGGAAACTGATAATAGGTGGACTGGTGATTGCTACGTTCTTGCCTAGTGTCAACTGGAGATTCTTCAACTGTGGCGTTGGGTTTCCAGTCTCAGGCTTGTTCTGATTGTTCTGATCGTTCTGCTTGTCCTGTTTTATGGCACTGGACATGTTTAAATTAGTACCCGTTAAATTATTCGCATCAGTAGATTTAGGTAGCAATACCTGACCGTTCGCCAACTGCAATTGACCACCGATTGACGGGTGGCGGGCAGAACCAGTAATCTGCAAGTTACCGCTCACGCTTCCTTTGTACAGTGTCTTCAGGTTGACCGCCAACTTGTCAAAGTTAAGGGTGAGGGGATTGGCTATTTGCGTTTGCGAGTTACCAAAGATGGGAATATTTCCTTGAGCCTCGACTTTACCCTTGTTAAAGTTACCCTGGAAATTCTCTACGTTTATCTGGTTAAGATTAAACTGCACATTTCCGATCACATCTGTCAGTTTTCCCGGCAAAGCCTGAGCTGTAAAAGTGGCATTGTTGACATTAGCAATTCCTTTTACCTCTGGCTGTTGTATTGTCCCGCTCACCGCGAGGTCTACTTCTCCCTCACCTTTCTCAAACGCTACCTGATTAGTCAACAGGTTTAATAATCCCAATCCCTCATTCTTCACATTCACCCTTAGATTAATATCATTGCTTGCTGGTGCTACAGTTGCAAAAGGCAATTGGTAGGGGATACTGCCAGTAATATTAACAGGTTCTGCGCTGGCAACTAAGACGTTGCTGCCAAAGTTTAAGCGCCCATCGTTATAGCTGAAACTAGCAGTAGCTGACTGTACTGGCTTCTGATTCAAAGTTCCATCGATGATTTGCAATTCCCCTTTTGCTTGCGGGTTCTTAATGCTACCTGCCAAAGTTGCTGTAGCGTTGAGATTACCTGTATAATCAACTGGTAGTTTGACAAAATTATTCAGCATCTGTATGGGGAAGTTGGCGACCCGCAACTGACCTGATTGTTCGGTACTGCCAATGTTACCGGTGAAAGCTATTAGCCTGTTTTGCGACTCAAGCCGCAAAGGTAACAACCTCAACACACCGTTTTCAAAGCTTCCTTGAGCAATAATCTGCTCAGCTTTATAAATACGATTTGGCTGGTCTTCTCTACCCCAAACAAAGTTTTGACCGTTCACATTAAAATTCGCCGCCAGTCCGTTGGCTGTGGCAGTATCTACGGTGATTGCAGCGTTAAAGGTTCCGGATAAATCTGCCAAATCAGGTATAAACGAAGCATTATGACGCTGTTGTTGCTCTTTTGTCAGTAGTGCTTCAATTTCGGCAAAGCGTTCCAGTTGGGTATATAAAGGCTGATTTGGCAATCCCACTGGCGCGGTGTTGGCAATATCTGCCGCCTTACCGTAGGTTGGCGCTGCCATACCACGGTTGAAATCTTGCAAGTCATATAACTGTAGTACTGTCAGGACATCTTGGATTTGTCCTTGGGTGACGTTGACTTTGGCTTGAATTTGAGGACCTTTAGATGTTTGGGTGAAAGTACCTGCTAAGGCGTAGCGACTATTACCTTTGTCAAATTCGCTACTTGTAAGCGTTGCTGTACCATTGTCGTAGCGGAATTGAGCAGCAACGCGATCGCCTTTAATCCGCCCAATCTGTGGACGTGCGATCGCCACATCCCCCACCGCCGTCGCAAATGTCTTCTGATTAACAGACATATTCGCAGTTAATACCCCAGAAATACCACCAGCACCAAGGCGAACACTCGGAGGCGGAGTCAAATTTAATATAGCTAAGGGGAAGTTGTCTACTTTCACTGCTAAATTATCCCCTTGAGATTGACCAGTTGCCAGTGCATCCTTCCACTTCACCGTGAAAGAATTGGGGCGATTAGCTGCATCTAGGCTGGCGGCAATCCGATCTCGTGTTCCTGTCAGATCCACACTCGCACCCTGACCCTGTACTGACTGGACTGGTCCACTTAACAGTGGGTCGAAAGCCAGTTTATTCACCACCAAGTCTCGCAACTTGAGTTGCCCTTGTACATTCGGCACGGGTAACTTACCCCTGATTTGTCCGCTAAAATCAGCGAGTCCGGCTACAGCAACTGCATTGGGAAGCTTAACGGGCAACTTTTGTAAATTGTAATTTTGGGCTTGGACGTTGAGATTTACATCAGTAATTTCCGGTGTATTACCTGTAAAATTCGCTGCTACATAACCACTAGCATTTAAATCTTGAGCAGTTGCTCGCTCAATATTGAGCTTTTCTCCATCCCACCCGATTACGGCAGTTAGTGGTTGTTCTAGACCAGCAAGTCCTTGAGAAAAATCCACCTGACCATTAGCACGTAAATTTTGTATAAGAGACGCGAAATTTCGCGTCTCTACATTACCAGCAACTTGCAACTTTGAGCCGAACTGACCTCGCAACTGCGGTGAAAACCGATTTAATTGCACACCTGAAGCATCAACTACAGCTTGATAGCGACCATCAGCCAATTTAATATTGTTGGCAGTAACTGTGCCACCAGCAATATTATTCAGCCGTGCTTGACCAGTTGCTTGAATGGTTTGTGGTTGAAACGACGTAGCCGAACCAGCAACATTAAACTGACCTGTTAACGATCCTTGAGCTTGCGGTGGTACTTTTGCCAAGCGCTGCAACTGCACGTTATTTGCTTGCACTTGTGCTTGATAGCGACCATTAGCCAGTTGAATATTTGTAGCATTGACAGTGCCGCCAGCAACATTCAGCCGTGCTTGACCAGTCGCTTGGATTGTTTGCGGTTGGACAGATTCTACAGAACCCGCGACGTTGAACTGACCATTTAACTTTCCTTGAACTTGCGGTGGTAATTGTGCTGCTAATTGCTGTACATTTAAATCATTCGCTTGGACTTGTGCTTGATAACGACCATTGGCAAGTTGGATCTTAGAGGCTGTCACTGTACCACCACCAACTCCTAAGCTTGCCTTACCAGTGGCACGTAGAGTGTTGAGGTTCAAATCATTGGTGTTGCCGGCAATTTGGAACGTACCCGCCAATGGTCCGTTTAAAGCTGGAGGAGTCGCCTGTTTGAACAAACGCCCTGGTCGTATCCCATCTACTACCAACTCAGCGGCAAAACTTTGTCCAAACAGGATCTTAGCAACTGCTACTGTGCCACCAGCAACTTGAAGTCTGGCATTTTCAGGACGAATCGTAGCAACTTTGAATGGTGAATTGGTTCCTGAGAGGATGAAGCGACCATTGAACCGTGCATCCTCAAGAGATATATTTTGTTGTTGACTTGGTTTGACGAAGCGATCTACTTGTATTTGAGAAGCATCAGCTACCCCTTGCCAACGCTGATTAGCCAAACTGCCAGAAGCCTGCACTGTACCACCAGCAACTTTGAGAGCAATATTGCGGAACAAAAAGGCTTGATTTTGGGTAATGATAGTACCTTCGCCATTTGCTGGGTAAGTCGCGCTTGGTGCCTGCAATCTCACTAGTGTCTGGGTGTTGCTAGGAGAACCTGTCAACCGGGCTGTGGCGGCAACGGTATTAATTTGAAACGGGGCTTTGATGTTGTAAGCGGAGGCGATCGCATCCCCTGGAACATTCTTTGCCTTTAAATTAAAATCTAGCTGGGGAATTGTAGTGAGTTTGACAGACCCAGTACCTGTCACATCACCGCCTACTTTTGGTTTCGCTTGAATGTCTTTTAGGTTAATGACTGCGGCAACAGTATCAAAATCAAACTTACTGCGGAAGCTACTAAAATCAACTTGATCGACTTTGGCAGGTTTGGTAGAGGCAACTGTACCTAAAAGAATCGGCGCAGTGGTTGATCCTACAACCTGCAAGTCGGCTTTTACTTCTCCAGTTACAGGCACTGGTGATGTTAGCTTCAGAGTTTCCAGCGCAGAAGCCAGACTCACAGCCTTGACAGTTGCTGCCAATTTAAAGCCAGCTTTAGTGTCGAGTGTGCCGTTTGCTACTAAGGGGATTTTGCCGTAGTTAGTCGTGATATTCTCTAGCTGAATCTTAGTTCCCTGAAAGCTTAGGTTTCCTTGAGAATTGTTAAACGTTTGTGGTATACGAGGAACCTGAAGTTGAACACCTTGGGCTATAGCGCTGCCGTCGATTAAAATTGTTTGCCATGATTGTAGTTGGGCATTCCATGATTTTAGTTGGACATTCAAGTCACCTTGTACTCGACCCGCTTGTAAATTCCCTGGTAATTTAATTATGTGAGTGACATCAGAGGCAAGAAAGTCTTTTGCTTGCACCTGTAAGTTAGCGTCAAATGTCTTTGGACGTGCATCTCCCTTCAAAGAAACGCTACCACCATTGCTTGGTAACCCACTCACTTCAAATTTAATCTGTTGGTAGTTGTCAAGTAATTGGGCAGATCCGTTAAGTTGTGTAAAAGTTA
>CAZZYE010000127.1:0-12236 GCA_964658145.1 uncultured Stigonema sp. | reverse complement strand
CTGTTCCCTTTGACGAATTACGAATTCCCCTAGGTCAGCCAAAGCGCGATCGCGGTAACGTCCGTAACGCTCCTGTTTGTTCTTGATTTTCTCACCCAGATCTGGCAAAATGCCAAAGTTGGCGGGCATGGGTTGGAAGTGCTTGGGCGAAGCCGAACTAATAAATTCAAACAGCGCCCCCATCATCGTTGTGACTGGTAGGGTCAAGGGTTCTTTACCCAAAGCCATCCGTGCGGCATTTGTGCCTGCCAACCAGCCACCCGCAGATGCTGCTGTGTAGCTTTCAGTACCAATTAATTGCCCAGCAGCTAGTAACGTTGGGCGTTGCTTAAATTGCAAAGTAGGAAACATTAACTGGGGAGCATTGACAAAAGTGTTGCGGTGCATCACCCCCAGCCGCACAAATTCAGCATTTTCCAAACCAGGTATCATCTGGAAGACTCGCTTTTGCTCACTCCAACGCAGGTTAGTTTGGAATCCTACCATGTTCCAAAGTTGACCTGCTTTATCTTCTTGCCGTAACTGGATTACGGCATAGGGACGTTCCCCAGTGCGACTATCTGACAACCCCACTGGCTTCAGGGGACCATAGCGCATCGTGTCTTCCCCCCGCTGTGCTAACTCTTCAATTGGGAGACAGGCTTCAAAAAATTTCGCCGTTTCTCGCTCAAAATCCTTCAATTCCACTTGTTCGGCTACACAAAGTTCTTGCCGAAACCGCAGGTACTGCTCTTTATTCATTGGACAGTTAAGATAAGCGGCTTCGCCCTTGTCGTAGCGAGAAGCAAGAAAAGCGATGTCCCGATTCAGCGATTCTCCTACGACGATGGGGCTAGCAGCATCGAAAAAGCTGAGGTATTCCATCCCCGTAAAGCGACGCAAATCTTCCGCTAAGTCAGGGCTAGTTAAAGGACCAGTAGCTAAAACTACTATTCCTTCAGGGATAGCACGTACTTCTTCTCGGCGGAGTTCAATTAAGGGATGGCGAGCAAGGGTTTCGGTCAAGTCTTGGCTAAATTGTCCTCTATCTACTGCTAGTGCGCCACCTGCGGGGACGGCGTGTTCATCAGCTTTCCCAATGACGATGGAACCGAGTTGGCGCAATTCTTCATGCAAAAGACCAGCAGCGCGATCGCTTGCCATCGCCCCAAAGGAATTACTACACACCAACTCTGCCAGGTGTTCTGTATGATGAGCAGGACTGAAGCGTCTGGGGCGCATTTCATGCAGAACTGCTGGCACTCCAGCAGAGGCTATTTGCCACGCTGCTTCTGTCCCAGCAAGTCCACCGCCAAGAACGTGAATCGGTTGTTGTTCCATAAAAAGTCAAAGCCAAACTGCTGGAGTCCGCATATCACCAATCATAGATGATACCTTAGCAAATCAGAGGTACTAGCCTAACTGATATTTTGCACCATTCTCAACCAGACCAAAAAAGCCGGAAAATCATACAGCAGCAAAGGGCTAATAATTAAGACTTACGCACAAGACAAATAGGCTGTGTGCAAAAGCCCCAGACCTCGAATCTGTAGGCGTACTGCTATTTTTCTCTCCTAAGTGCATAAGTTTATGATATCTGATCCCTATAAAGAAAACACGAAGGTTAGCTCTTTAAGCTTAACTGACCTTCAGTAAACAGGTATGACTTAACTCACATAATGAAATTTTTGTCAATGCGTAAGTCCGAATAATGACGATATGGATATTAACAATTGCTCTGATTTTGAGCAGCACCACGAGTGCGCAACTACTGGTAAAAGCCCAAACTAAACAGCCTGTGCAACCGACCAGAGGATCAGCTTCACCTCAACAAAGTACCTCTCGACCAGTTTTTGTTTGGCCAAAAACACCCGCGCGGTTAAGTCCTGTATCTGGGCGCAGAGCAGGAATGGGTAGCCGCGATAATTGTCCTGCAGTTGCAAATGCACTAACTGCCTTGATACCGTTGCGAGAGGAACAGAGGGCTAGCAAACAGACAGACAAATCAATTTCGGGAATTGTAGAGGGGCTAACTACCTCTGAACGACCAACTTTTTGGTTTTACATTCCCTACACCAAAGATTTAACAGCTAGTGCTGAAAACTGGTTATCTAGGATAATCGGGTAAAAAATTGCTGTATTAGGGCGATCGCGATCTACTACCTTGTCTAATACCACAAATTGGTTATTTAAGCAAGCTTCCCGAAAAAAATTGTCTAGTTCTGCCAGTTGCAAAGCTTCAATTCGCTGGCGTACTTTGTCCAAATCGGGCAATGTTAGTCCTTTCTCTTGTAAAAGCAGTTCCACTGATTGCCGATAAATTGGTTCTACGCTATCACGAAAATTAAACTGCACCTCTCGGTTTACTGCTACTAAATCGCTGCGGAGTGATTGAAGTGTTGCGACTGCGTTATCGTAAGCAGCGATCGCTCCTTGAGTATTTCCCTGTGCTTTGAGCAAGCGTCCTAACTGCCACTCCCAACGATAAGCTATATCTGAAGCCTGGATTTTTTGAGCGATAAACAACGCTTGCTGTGTCAAATTTCGCGCTTCTTTTGACTGATTCTTCTGCTCGTAGACTTCTGCTAAACTGCCCAACGCATAAGATTCGGTACGTTCCGAGCCTATGGTTCTTGCTTGTTGAACACTGCTGGCGAGAATGTTGGCAATGTCTTTTTGATTACCAATTTTGCTGATGGTGCGAGCAAAATTGATACGTGCATAGATACCAGCTTGATTGGTAGGCAGAGTTGCTAATTGAGATTGGATTGTGGGGATTAGTAGAGATGTTGCATGTAACGTCTCTACATCTGTTGTGTTTTTATTCTCGACTAGTAAGCTCAGTTGATTGATTTGGGCTTGAACTTTGGTGAGGGGGTTCGGCGTAATTTTCGCAGCATTTTCATAATGAGCGATCGCATCATTAATATTACCTAATGCTCTAGTCGTATTACCAAGAGAAAATTCTGTTAGACTGATTTCTTGTGGCAGTTGTAGACGTTGAGCAATTTCTAAGCTTTGTTGTAAGTTTTTCTGGGATTCCTCTAAGTCGCCTAATTGTTGCTGGGTATTACCAAGGGAACGCAAAGCAGCCACTTTCATCGGTGAGCCGGGTTGGGTTTGTAGCTGCTGGGAAACTTGCTGTAAAGTATCCAATGCACGGCGGTAGAAGCCAGAAACCCGCAGAGCTTGTGCTTGATTGATCCTGCTGCGCGTCACTCCTGCATTGTTGTCCAAATGCTTCCAAATTTGTTCTGCTTGCTGTGATGTTTTCAAAGATACATCTGCCTGTCCCTGTGCCAGTAGCAGTCCGCCCTGAATTTCTAAAGTTTGGGCGAGAATTTCCGGCAATTCTGTCTTTTGATTGTTGACATTTAATTTTTGATTTGTGTCATACCATCCTAGTAGATTCAAGCTGGTGTTAATAGCTTCTGTTGCTTCTTTCCACGAGCCGAGTTCCTCTAAAGCTAAGGAGATGTTTGTTAAAGATGCGGCTTGTGCGAGGCGATCGCCACTTCGCTGATAAATACGCACAGCAACACAACAACGCCGCTTGCGACTACTGCAAAAGCAGAGGGAATAAATGGTATCCATGCCCCTTGTACGAAAAGAGCGATCGCACAAACTCCATATAACCCACATTCCGCACGTCATCTTGTAGTACATAAAGTATTACAAAAATCGATAAATATTCGCCGCCATTGCCAAGTATAAATACTTAAATATTTCGCCGGACAAACAAGGAACTACGACGGCAGGGTAAACGCCGTCAGGTCAAAAAGAACGTCCCAATCTTAATAAGGGTCGGAATGAATCGCAGTCTTCGTCTGCTTATTGAAAATGATTGAGGCGATCGCCAAGACTTGAGGTAAATCACCCTAATGATAAATTATGATTATGACGCAATTCGTGAGAAAATGAGTCATAAAAGCTATAGGATAAGTCTAAAAAAATGAATTTTTAAGAAGATATTTCAGTAAAAAACTTAGATCACTTGGGGATAGTAGCTGGAATAATTGATGAAATAGGAATAGTAGAAAAAATCAATCAACTGCTAGGAACTGATAACAGAGAAAGAGTCAACGCAGGAGTTGTAGTGAAAGCAATCATTTTAAATGGACTCTGATTCGTGTCTAAACCATTGTATTTGTTCTCACAATTTTTTGACGACAAAGCCATAGAGCATTTCCACCGGAAAGGGGATAAAAGCTGAAGACCTAAATGATGATAAGTTAGGCAGAGTGATGGATAAGTTATACAATTATGGATTAAGTGAACTGTTTTTAATAGTTGTGTTAGAAGTTATTAGAAAATATCAAATATCTACCAAATATTCTCACGCTTGTTTCCACCTCGGTACATTTACATGGAGAATATAATAATAGATTAGATAATGAAGATAAAGAATTAGAAGTAATTAAAGAAAATCCGATTATAATCACACAGGGATATTCCCGTGACCCTTCGGGTTCGCCAGTCGCTCATGGGGGAAACCCCTAAGACCGCGCTGGCTCACCATAGACCAGATTTAAAACAATGTATTTTAGATTTAATAGTAAGTAGCGATGGAGATATTCCTTTATTTTTCAGAGGAGGTTCGGGGAACGAATCAGATAAAGCAGTTTTTGGAAAAATTTTTGTAGAATACTCTAAGCAAATAAATTTTGAGAGTATTATGGTGGCTGATAGTGCTTTGTATAGTGACAATAATTTGAATTTAATGTCAAATTTAAGATGGATAAGTCGAGTTCCGTTATCTATAAAGAAAGCTAAAAAGTTAGTGAAAGAATTAACGAGTGTCGAGTTGAAACTTAGTGAAGAAAAAGGATATAGCTATCGAGAAGAACTCATGACTTATGGTGGGGTAGAGCAAAGATGGGTACTAATAGAAAGTCAAGAAAGAAAAACATCTGATTTAAAGAAGTTACGTCAAAAAGTAGAGCAAGAATCAAGAAAATTTAGCAAAGAAATAGCTAGGTTAGTAAAAGAGGGCTTTGACCAGCAGTCTTCAGCAATTTCTAAGATGAAAGCAATTGAGTCGCAATTAAAATATCATCAAATTGATGAAATAAAAGTTAGTAAATATCAAACTAAAGATGAGAAAGACATTTATAAAATTTGTGGTCAATTAAGAGAAAATCAAGAATTAATTGCTGAAAATCAAAACCAGGCTGGGCGATTTATTTTAGCCACCAATATTTTGGATATTCGAGAGTTAGATGCATCGGAAATACTCAGAATATATAAACAACAGCAATAAGAGCGAAAGAGGTTTTAGGTTTCTCAAAGACCCCCTATTTTTTGCAGATAGTCTTTTTGTAAAAAACCCAGATGAGCAGGAATTGTGAGGTTGTGTTCTCCATTTTCCTGCGTTGTCAGGCGAATGTGGCTACCAGTCTGGCGCATCGTTTCATAGCCTAACTTGCTAAGTGCTTTAATGAGATCTTCAGCAGAAAAATCTCTGGGCAATTTCACAAAGCAATCACCTCGTCTCGGACAATATGTAGGCGGATGAGTTTGGGACGGGACGGCTCATCAAGATAATGACACTGAACTGCATCTCGTACCATTTCCCGCAACGTTTTCAAGTCATCCGCTTGTGTGAAAATGGACTCACCAACCGCTCTTGCATTGTAGCCACCGTCTAGGTCATCTTCAACCAAAAAAACAATTTCACTCATACGCTACTAGTAAAATGCCTTGTTATCTAAGTTAACAGATACAAATTGCCCTTTTTAAACAATTGGCTTCTTCGCTAGAGAATGACTTGTATGTCCTTAGCGTATCGTATAGAGTGTAAAAAAACTAAAAGATACATTTTGCCGTGTAAATGCTACTACCGCCCGGGGATCGCCACTCCTCCCTACTCAATTCCACCTTCTTTAGGTTCGCATTTCTGCATCTAGCATAAAAACGCCTCCGTTACCCAGAAATAGGAACAAAAATAGCGCGTTGGCTATCTAATACTTGGATGCTGTTTCCCAATGAGGCTGTATACTTGATCTGATTTACTTAAGCCAAACATGTGGTTTTCTTCCGGACAAGACTCGGAAAACCTGGAAAATTTGTGCATGTAAATTCTACTGTCGCTTAAAAATAACACGGATGAGATTACGCTTTTTACTACTGAGCGTTATCAGTATTGTGCTGCTATCAACTCCTGCAAAAGCCGCCAACTTGCAATCTTGGCATTTTGACCCCGCCCAAAATCAGCTAGACTTAACCACCGATTCTGGAGTTCGACCAAGAGCTTTTCTAATTAACAACCCAACGAGACTTGTCATTGACCTACCGGGAACTCATTTAGACGATAATACAATCCATGAAAGTTTTGGATCGGCAGTTAAGGAGATTCGGATTGGAAAGCTTGACTCCAGCACGACCAGATTGGTGATAGAATTAGCACCTGGTTACACCGTTGACTCCAAAAACTTACTGTTTAAAGGAGATTCATCCTCCCACTGGGTGGTAAAATTCTCATCGATTGACCGCGTAGCTGTTAACGAAGCCCCAGCGTTAAGTTCAAACACCAAGCTAGATGAACAGAAGATTCCCGTCCAAGTCGGCGATATTTCCACCTTTGCGGGGACTGTATCTTTAGGCAAAGAAATGTTGCAGCTCAACTCTCAAATTAAAACATTGATGGCTCGCTACAGCTTCCTCTCGCCAGGAATGTTTTTCCTAGATTTGCAGACCGGCAATTATTTGGACATCTATGGGGAAAAGGTTTTTCCCGCTGCTAGCACCATTAAGTTTCCGATTCTGATTGCTTTGTTTCAGGAAGTAGATGCTGGCAGAGTTAAGCTGAATCAAACCTTAGTGCTGCGGCGTGATTTGAAAGCTGAAGCTGAAGGTTCGGGAGTATTGCAAAACAAACCTGTCGGCACCCGACTGAGTGTTTTAGAAACTGCCACTAAGATGATTACCATCAGTGATAATACCGCTACTAATATGATTATTGACCGTCTAGGTGGAAAGGTTAGGTTAAATCAGCGGTTTCGCAGTTGGGGGCTGCAAAACACTGCCATTCACCATCTGCTTGGCGACTTTAAGGGAACTAATACGACTAGTGCTAAAGACTTAGTGCGACTGTCGGTGTTAATTGCTAATAATAAGTTGCTTAGTAATACAAGCCAATCTAAGGTTTTGGATATAATGCGTCATGTAGAAAACAAACGTTTGCTGCAAGCTGGTCTTGGTAAAGATGCGGTATTTGCTCACAAAACAGGGACTCTTGGGGTTCTGCTTGGGGATGCAGGTATCATTGAGTTGCCAGCTGGTAGGCGTTACTTGGCAGGGATTTTTGTGAAAAGACCTTTCGACGATCTTAGAGCAAGGGATTTTATTAGTCAAGTTTCTCGGTTGGTTTATAGCTACCTAAACCAACCCAGCTTCACTCGTTTACCTTAGTTCGATGCCAATTACATCATTTCTGCGATTTTTTCCAGCACATTACCACCCAAAATCTTGGTCAAAACATTTGGTAGCAGTGTTAGGATAATGTTGCTATCTTCAGATCAAGTTATGCGAACGTTAGTAACAGAGGTCATCAATGGAGAAGCTTACTGCTATTACTCTCTCGGAAAGTACACTGTCCGAGCACTTGGCATTTGCGGCGAACGACCGACTTTCAAATACACGCGCATTGAAATCGCTGGTGTGCTAGAA
This sequence comes from uncultured Stigonema sp., assembly GCA_964658145.1. Lineage (GTDB taxonomy): Bacteria > Cyanobacteriota > Cyanobacteriia > Cyanobacteriales > Nostocaceae > Stigonema. The sequence continues at coordinate 4,589 of CAZZYE010000127.1, read as the reverse complement.
CGACTCGCGGCTGGGGAGAGTATTGATGCGATCGTGCAGGGGTTTCGCGGGCGCGTTTCTCGCTTCGGCTATTGCTGAAGCTGGACGGATTGTAACAAATCAGTTTCTTGAGAGTTTACGGCAGCAATCCCAACCAACATTTGTGACCATTAACGAGCGTGACTTCTGGCGTAAGGTAGCAATCGACGAGCATTTCTGCATTGTTTGCTTCGCTTTACCCGATCCTCGGGGTAGGGAGATTGCATCATCATTTCGGACTCTATTGCAGCATCCTGAATTTAATACGAAAGCGAAACGAATGGGTAAGGTACTCAGAGTTACTGATACCAAGGTTGCTTACTATTGTGTTGCTAGTCGAGAAATACTAGAGATTGTTCTATGAGCCGTAACAGCCAATTTGCTTGTTGTGCTTGTTAATCAAGACCCCTTTTCTATTGATATAATGATCGAAGGCAAAGTACAACGATTAATATACTGCTGACGCTACAAACAAGGTTCAAACATGACAAAAGTGGAAGCCACTCAAGCACAAGAAAAGTTTCCGGAACTTCTTGCCCTTGTGGGAGAAAGACAGGAACGTATTATCATTGAGTCGGAAGGACAGGTCGTTGCAGCAGTCATTAGCTTAGCTGACTTAAAGCGTTTGGAAGCGTTGGAAGATGCAAGGGATGTCGCAGATTTTCAACGTGCAGTAACTGAGAGTAACGGTGAGTCTTATTCAGTAGAAGAAGTGATTAATTACTACAACGAACTTCATGACACCGATTTCACACCGGAAAATATTCGCCAATGACTGAATCAGAGCCGCTAGCTCTACGCATTACAAAATCTGCCCGCAAGGATTTAGCCGATTTGCAGCCAAAGTTTTTTAAGCAGGTGATGACTAAAATTTTGCTGCTAGCAGAAGATTCTAGACCTCAAGATTATAAGCAACTCAAGGGATATTCAGGCGTTTATCGAGTTGACCAAGGTGAGTATCGCATTCTCTATACAATTTCAGAGGATGCAATTGAGGTTTTCAGAGTTGGTAAGCGCAATGATAATGAGGTGTATGAAAATCTCTAAGTGTACTTTTTACCCCATCGCCTGTTTCAATTAGTTCTGCTGATCTCGGGTTTGGGTTTCCTTGGGGCTGTCAGCTTAGGATTCCTCAAGCTACCCAAATTGATTGGGAGTGGGGAATTTCCTTAGATGCACTCAAGGAAGCTGAAAATCATGCACTTCTGTTTGCAGAATGGCTGATGGAAACCCAATCCCAACCGCGTTATCCCCTAGCTTATCTCTCAGGAACTGATTCCCCTATCGGTACAGTTTCGGGATTAAGTATAACGCCTTGTACCTTTAATGCGATCGCTCGGTTGTTTGTTGTACTCTTATCGGTAAGTAAGACTCCAGGGTTTCTGAAAGCCCACAATACACCCCTTTGCGGTTAGTGTGGGTAATTTACATATCTTCTAACTCAATTCCTTTGGTTTCCTTAATAAAAAAGAGAACGAAAAAGAACGAGATAGCCGCCGCAGTTGTATAGAGACCATAGGCAGCACCCAGCCCGAAATATTGCAGTATGGGAGGAAATGTTGTGGAAATGACGAAATTCGCAATCCATTGCATTGCAGCAGCGACTGAAAGTGCAGCACCTCGAATCTTGTTATTAAACATTTCTCCCAACAGCACCCACACCACTGGTCCCCAAGAGAAACCGAAGCAAAACACATAGAGGTTGGCTGCTAGGAGAGCTACAATACCCGTATTTCCGCTCAGAGTAGGGTTGCCAGCAGCATCGAGATGAGCGGTTCCAAAAATAGCAGCCATCGTCCCCAAGGTCACGGTCATGCCGAGCGACCCTATAATGAGCAAGGGCTTGCGACCAAATTTATCCACGAAGGCGATCGCGATCAGTGTAGTAATAATATTTACGGCTCCTGTAAGCACCGTGATTGTGAGGGAATTTTTTTCGGAAAACCCGACTGCCCGCCACAAAACGCTGCTGTAGTAGAAGATTACATTAATACCAACGAATTGCTGGAGTACAGACAAACCTATTCCGATCCAAACAATGGGTAGGAGTCCGCCACTTCTCCCCAAAAGGTCAGAAAACTTAGGCTGGCGCTCTCGAAGCACAGTATGCCGAATTTCTTCGATTTTTTCCAGCACATTACCACCCAAAATCTTGGTCAAAACGTTAGCAGCTTCAGGCTCCCGTCCTTGAGCAACCAAGTAGCGGGGGGATTCAGGAATCGTTAAAGCCGCCATCCCGTAGAACATTGCTGGCGGGACTGCTGTCCAAAACATCCAGCGCCAAGCTGCAATCCCAAACAAAAACGGCGAGTCTGCTGAACCTGCTGACACAGCAATAAAGTAGTCGCTCAGTAAAGCGATGAAAATTCCCACCACAATCGCTAGTTGCTGAAGAGATCCTAGCCTTCCGCGCAAATGGGAGGGAGAACATTCCGCAATGTAAGCTGGCGCGATGACGCTGGCAGCGCCGATTCCAATCCCACCCAACAGTCGCCAAAAAATAAAATCCCAGATAGTGAAGGCAAACCCAGAGCCAATAGCACTAATAGTAAACAACACCGAAGCAACTACCATTGCCTTGACTCGACCATAGCGGTCTGCAATCTGTCCCGCAAAGAAGGCTCCTACCGCAGACCCCAGCAACGCTAGGGACACTGCAAAACCAGTTACCCAACTGGTGGTGTGAAAGGCTTTTGCCAGAGCTAAAACCGCGCCGTTGATCACAGCAGTGTCAAAACCGAACAAAAAGCCGCCAAGGGCAGCAGCACCAGCAATTAGGATGACATAATACGTGTTGGCTTGACGACGTGTAGTAGTGGAGGTCATGGTTATATATCTTAGATAGAGTGTTTATTAGACTGGGTTAATACTGAGCTAAGATTTGTATTCATTAACACAGCTAAATTCTTTGATTCTTCACAGCCTGGAACGTCTGCGAAGCCGATCGATCATCATGGGATTTTGAGTAGCAGTCGCAGCATATAGACTGTTTTTGGATGCGATGCGATCGATTGCTTCTGGCGCACCATCGACCCCAACAATGAAAAATTCATGGCGTTTTGCTTGGCTAGCTGCGATCGCAATTTTCAACACATTCATCTATATCCAACAACGGATTTGAATTTGAGGAAGGTCAGCAGAATATAAATCTGCAAAGTCATCACCATATAAACTAGGTCTGAAAACTTCAGACATAATCTAGTGGCGCTGCTAGCTTTGGCAATTTCAACTTCTCTCAAACGTCTTGCGATGTGATGTGAGAAGAGTTAGCGCTCTTAGTTCCACTAAATTAGATGTTTTGTTTGTTACAGCAAAACCATGAGCGCTGCACTACCTCAAAGAATCACATTATTTCTTTGTGAAAATACATTTGGAAATGCATAACTAAAACTTCTAGAAGCTTATTTTATAAAGCTTGCGAATTTATATTCCTTTTTAATTTCTATTAGTTTATCCTGCCTCCTTGCCAAAATAAACCTCCTTTATCTAAATACCTTTACTAAACTAAGACGACTATTCTATCTTTGTATTATTCTAATTGTTTCTATTAGAGCATTTCCCAGAATTAAGCAGCTTCTACCTTAGGTCTTATTTAACAAAATTTCCAGCTAAAAATTAAATTAAATTTATAAAACTTAACAGCATACTAGGGATTAGAAGCCGTTGTGGTTAAACGATTGCAATTATTCAGAGGAGGAGACATATATTCCTACTTTTTGATGTCAATTTGTTAAATCGTAATAAGTTCTTGCTGCTACTTTGCAGTATTTCCCGAACTCATCTCACGCCTAAGTAGTTTCACCAAAACTTTTACTCGCCGCTTGAATTGTTCAAAGTCTTCTGCACTTAGTTCTGTTTTACGCCATGCTTCTCGCTCCATCAAGCTTTCATACCACGATTCTAACTTAGGGTAATCACTGAAACTGACGCCTAGTTTAGGTAAAAAAGGTACAGCTGCTCCAGCAACGATGTCTGCCAGAGTTAACTGCTTACTGCCAAAGTAAGGGCTGTCTCCCCTCGCTTCGGTAAAAAATTGCAGTACTTTATTTATATGTTGCTTTGCTTGTGCAAATTTTGGTGAATCTTCACTTTCATAAACTAGTGTAATTACTTGCGGAAATAGTTCAGTCTTCTGTGACCATTTGCACCATTCGCACCGTTGCTAACGCTTTAGCTTCAGTTGGTAACATTGCAGGTGTGGGGTATTTGGCTTCTAAATAGTCCAGAATTGCTAAGGATTCTACCACCCGAAAACCATCATCAACTATAACTGGAATGTGATGAAAGGGGTTAATTTCTTGATACTCTGGTTGCAATTGATCGCCATTCAAGTTCAGCAAAATTGGCTCAAATTGAATTCCCTTTTCTAGTAAGGTTAGCCACACACGACGAGCATTAGGCCAGAGGGGATTGTAGTAGAATGTCAGCATCGAAAATTCCTCCTATAATTCAATACGGTTCAGTTAGTAGCGTTTACTCCATGAAGATCCCCCTAGCCCCCCTTAAAAAGGGGGGCTAGGGGGGATCAAAGCTTTAACTGAACCGTATTGTCCTATAATTGGTGTTTCTGT
>CAZZYE010000126.1:0-12336 GCA_964658145.1 uncultured Stigonema sp. | reverse complement strand
GCACAGCAGTGCTGTGCCCCTACCGTTTGTGTGTTCATTTAACCGGATTTGATATAAGTCCTAAAGACATGAATTTGACTAGTTGCGAATTAAATTGACTGCTATTACTACTTTGGGTAGATGTTGATAAAATTTACATCAAATTATACTCGTAAAAAGGATGGTGCAACCTACATTGAAAGTACAAGTTAAGTAACCGATATTGATGAGAAACCCGCTTTCTCGGACTTGACTTTAAGCAATTAAAGTGAGGCTCGTTGCACAATTAACAGAATTACACTGTTTCACGAATTATTAGCTCAATTATCTGGAAAACAAATTCTGGATATTAGTTGTGAGCGAGTTTTTAGACCTTGTTAATCAGGTGGAAAACCGTCATGGTTATGATAAACAGCACCTAACTTTAGCAAAAGCTCAGGATGAATGTTAAAGAATATTGCATTCCCAGTGATTTATAACTTATAGCCTCTTCAAGTTATGAGATTATTCAATTTCAACCTAAAGAAAAAAAAAGAGAAAAGCATGAGTAATCCAGCAAGCTCTATACCTCCTGTTGATTTAGTTATCGTCATCGATACTAGTCCTTCGATGAAAGATGAAGCACAGGCTCTGAGTGATGCTGCTACTAGTGCGATCGCCAAAGCTAAATCTAGTTGTCCTTCAGATTTAAGAGTAGTTTGGTTGGGTATAGAAGGTACTTGGAAAGGGACAAACTTCGACCAAACTCTCAGAACTTATCTGACTCAAAATTGTCAGGTGACTGAATCCAAACTCCGGGGGAGAAAAAGAGGAGAACTAGAGTCTGCCGGAGCGCAAGAAGATGCAGCTCGTGCCATTGAAGATATCTCAGATTACTTTGATTGGCGCGAAGGTGCAGCACGAGCTATGTTTTATCTTGGCGATGAAGCACTCGAAGGGGGTGGAGATAAAACAGAGCAAAAGGATGTTTTAGCTGCTAATTTGGCTATCCAAAAAGCCCAAGGAGCAGGAGTCACAGTTCACACATATTTTGGAACTTCTAAGAGCAAACATCAAGAAGGTATCAAAACCGAATACGCCAGAGTTGCAACCTCAACAGGTGGACAATCTTTTACGAATAGAGACGCTATCAGTGGTTTTAGTGCAGTCTTAGAAAAAGTTATCTGTGGCAGTCGCACAGCTAAACCTATTAAGCTCAAACCAGGAGCAGTTTATATTCAAGATTGTGTCTCTAATCAATTAAGCAAACTTTATACTCTGGATTTAGTCACTTTTAAAGCTACGCTGATTGGCGAGATAGTGACAGAGGTTTCTGACATTGCTTTTGTCGGTTCCCAACTATATGGACTTGATCGAGACGGCGACAAGACTCAACTAGTTAAAATTGACCTGAATTCAGGTGATGCCACCGTAATTGGTAATATTGGCTTTGCTTGTGCTGGCTTAGGATACAATCGCCAGCGTCAAACCCTCTACGCCACAACTGCTAAACAACTGATTGCTATTAATCTCGAAACAGGTAAAGGTACCCCAGTAGTAACGGTAGCAGATAAAGATCACAACTGTGGCGAAGTTGCCTTTGATGCTGATGGCAAAGCTTATATTACCTTGATCGGTTACGACAAGAAGAAGTTATTAGCAAGCTGCGACCTCAATACAGGTGAAGTCAACAATATCGGCAATACTGGCTTTGCCGCTCTTGCCAGTATGGAATTTGTAGGTGATGTTCTCTATGGCGTGACTGGCAAGTTCTTTAACTTAGGTAAAGACGGTCAATTAATCCGTATTGATACTACCAGTGGTCAAGGAACTTTAGTTGCCACAACCGATCCTGTCGGTCGTTGGGCAGGCATCAGTATTTATGAACCAGCTACGGCAGTAACAACGGAAATCACCCCGCTCGTCAACTCAGAAGAAAAATCTGAAAAGACAAAATCTCAAGAAATTAGAGCTATTAAAGAGGAAGATATGAGCATTTTAACCATCGATACCAAAAACAATTGTTACGTTATCGATACCAACCAAATGAACAACCTGCAACAAAATGTTGCAACTTCCTTTACTTTTGAAAAAGGTACTTTTGATATCAAAATTAACGGTGGTCGCTACAGTTATAGCCAGAGTAAAACAGAAGGAGAACCTTTTGTTTTACTCTGGATTTATGGGGTTGATGGTAGTAAATTTATCAATAAAAACACAGGTTTTGAGGTTGGTGCAACTTGGACAACCTTAAATGGATATAATGATAGTTTGAAGTTAGAAGTAAAAAAAAGAGCAGTTCTCTGTGCCTTATTCTTTGATGTTAACAATAATGACAATAAAGGCTCGATTGAACTCTTAATTACCAGTACTAAGCCATTTTTCAATCCTAATACTTTAACAGTAGATAGCAAACGCAACTGTTATGTGCTGGATGAAAAATACCTGTCGAGTTTGAAGCAATCGGGTGCTAACTTCATTGAATTAAATCCCGGAAACTATCGCCTCAAAATTAGTGAAGGTAATGCCAGCTATTGGTCAGATAAGAAGAAATTTAACCTAGAACCTTGGGCTTTAATTTGGGTCAAAGGCGGAAAATTTATTACAAAACTGACTGGCATTGAAGTTGAAGAAACTTGGTGTTCTTTGAATGGTCTGAAAGATGAAGTAGTTTTAGCAGTCAAAGAAAAAACTACACTGACAGGGTTATTTTTTGATACCCACAAGGACGATAACGAAGGGCAAATTATTCTGGCAATAGAGCCGGTGAGTGCAACTGAAGGGACGCAAAAGACGGTTACAACCCAGATTACTACTCAAGGCACTGGTGGCGCGACTGTTGTGGGTGCAACTGAACGGACGCAAAAGACCACTACAACCGAGACTGTTACTACTCAAAGCACAGGTAGCTCAAGTGTTACAAATATTCAAGGCACAGGTGGATCGAGTGTTACAAATGTTGAAGGCACAGGTGGATCTGTAAGTCGTGAAGCAGTGGGTGCGAACAGCTCGACAGAGTTCACCTTCCGTTTTAACGAAGAGGATATCAAGAAGAAGTGGGACGAGCAGTGGCAGCAGATTAGTGCATCTATCAATGTGATGGATGGAGGCGATGTGACGCTGGAGGCTAAGTATTGGGATCAGCTCGAACAGTGGCTCCTGAAGAGCTACGAGAAGCACTTCAAGAACCTGGCGATGGAAGTGGCGAAGGTCAGGTTCACAATGGATGCCTATGTACAGCAGATGGAGTTTAGTCTGAACCAGCATTTGCAAGGATGGACTGGCTACTTAGACAAGCTTCTGGAAGATAAGCTCAACGTCGAGATCTCGAAGAAAATTAACCAGCAGATCAACCAGTACGTTGACCAAACCTTTGAGCAAAAGATACGTAACAACATCGGATTAATTATCAACAACGTTGTCAATAAGCAGGAAATCAACCAGTACATTGATCGGCATGTCGATCAGCAGCTAGACCAAATTTTTGAGCAAAAGATACGTAACAACATCGGATTAATTGTCAACAACGTTGTACGTAAGCAGGAACTCAACCAGTACATCGATCGGCATGTCGATCAGCAGCTAGACTCCTGCTTCGAGCAAAAGATACGTAACAACGTCGAATTAATTATCAACAACATTGTCAATAAGCAGGAACTCAACCAGCACATTGATCGGCATGTCGATCAGCAGATAAACTCCTCCTTTGAGCAAAAGATCCGCAATAACATTGACGTAATCACCCAGAACATAGTCAATAATAATGCTGGTCTTAATCAGTACGTCAGCCAGCAAATCGACAGCACTTATGAGCAAAAAATACAAGCTCATATCCCAGTGATTACTCAGAACATTGTGAATAACAATGAGGAATTAAATCAGTACATCGACCAGCGCTTACAGCAAAGTGTTACCAACAACACTGAAACTAACAACAAGATTGTGAACTTGGTTGTCAACAGTCCGGAAATTAACAACAAGCTGAATACAGATATTGACAACAAGATTGAGAACGTCCGCAACGAGTGGAATCAGACATTCATCAGTCTGGTAACACAGCACGTCGATGAACTGATCAACACCATCGGCGGCAGAGATACATTCAACAGAGTAGTTACTCAGAAGATTGTCAATAATAATGAGAAGCTCAATCAGTACGTCAGCCAGCAAATCGACAACACTTATGAGCAAAAGATCCAAAATTACATTCCAGTAATTACTCAGAAAATTGTCAATAATAATGCTGAGCTAAATCAGTACGTCAGTCGGCAAATACAGCAAAATGTCACCAACAACGCTGAAATTAACAACGAGATTGTGAACCTGGTTGCCAACAGTAGTGAAATTAACAACAAGATTGACAACCTGCGCAACGATTGGAGTCAGACGTTCATCAGTCTGGTAACACAGCACGTCGATGAACTGATCAACACCATCGGCGGCAGAGACACATTCAACAGAGTAATTACTCGATTAATCACTCAGAAAATTGCCAGTAATAATGCTGAGCTAAATCAGTACCTCGGTCGGCAAATACGGCAAAATATCACCAACAACGCTGAAATTCACAACGACATTGTGAACCTAGTTGCCAACAGTACTGAAATTAACAACAAGATTGACAACCTGCGCAACGATTGGAATCAGACGTTCATCAGTTTGGTGACACAGCACGTCGATGAACTGATCAACACCATCGGCGGCAGAGACACATTCAACAGATTAATCACTCAAAACATTGTCAATAATAATGCTGAGCTAACTCAGTACGTCAGTCGGCAAATACAGCAAAATGTCACCAATAACACTGAAATTCACAACGAGATTGTGAACCTGGTTGCCAACAGTACTGAAATTAACAATAAGATTGACAACCTGCGCAACGATTGGAGTCAGACGTTCATCAGTCTGGTCACACAGCATGTGGATGAACTAATCAACACCATCGGCGGCAAAGAGACATTCAACAGATTAATCACTCAGAACATTGTCAATAATAATGCTGAGCTAAATCAGTACGTCAGTCGGCAAATACGGCAAAATGTCACCAACAACGTTGAAATTAACAACGAGATTGTGAACCTGGTTGCCAACAGTACTGAAATTAGCAACAAGATTGAGAACCTACGCACCGAGTGGAATGGTACATTCATCAGTCTGGTGACACAGCACGTCGATGAACTGATTAACACCATCAGCGGCAGAGACACATTCAACTCAATAATTACTCAGAAGATTGTCAACAATAATACTGAACTAAATCAGTACGTCAGTCGGCAAATACAGCAAAATGTCACCAACAACACTGAAATTAACAACGAGATTGTGAACCGGGTTGCCAACAGTACTGAAATTAACAACAAGATTGAGAATCTGCGCAACGAGTGGAATGGGACATTTATCAATCTGGCGACACAGCACGTCGATGAACTGATCAACACCATCGGTGGCAAAGAGACATTTAACAGATTAATCACTCAGAAGATTGTCAATAATAATGTTGAACTGAATCAGTACGTCAGCCAGCAAATACAGCAAAACGTCACCAACAACACTGAGATTAACAACGAGATTGTGAACCGGGTTGCCAACAGTACTGAAATTAACAACAAGATTGAGAATCTGCGCAACGAGTGGAATGGGACATTTATCAATCTGGCGACACAGCACGTCGATGAACTGATCAACACCATCGGCGGCAGAGACACATTCAACAGAGTAATCACTCAGAAGATTGTCAATAACAATGTTGAACTGAATCAGTACGTCAGCCAGCAAATACAGCAAAATGTTACCAACAACATTGAAATTAACAACGACATTGTGAACCTTGTTGCTAACAGTACTGAAATAAACAACAAGATTAATAACGTCTACAGAGATATTGACAACAAGATTGAGAACGTCCGCAACGAGTGGAATCAGACATTCCTCAGTCTGTTAACACAGCACGTTGATGAACTGCTCAACATAATCGGCGGCAGAGAGACATTCAACATCCAGATCGCGAATGTGATCAACATTAAGGTGGACGAGCTTCTCAACCAAATCTTGAGAGTCAAGAACGAACTGACTGTGACTATGAACAATGCAGACAGACATCTCTATGAGTGGATTCTGGGAGAACTCATGGTAATCAAAGGTTGCTTAACCGACCGTCAGGTTCTTGTCGAGCAGCTAGTCACCTTTAGTACTGAACTCAGAACCAAGCTGGATGAAACCCTCTGCGTGGACATCACAACATTCAAGCCGTTCAAACCTCTCTCGATAGATCCGAAGCAACTGTCACCCGTGCAACCACAGCAATTGCCAGGAAGCTAATAAAGAGGACTACATCAACTTGGTTTAGCTCTACTTGAGGAGAAATAGACTGCCAAACGAAAGTTTGGCAGTTTATGCGATCGCTCCTTCTTAAATAATACTAATGTCGTATAATGCACCCCCAATAGGGTGCATTACACAAATATCAAAACGGTATTTGCGATCGCCCCTGTCTAAAACAGAAGAACTTGCCTAGCAGACCGATTTCAGTTTGGGATAGTGAGTATGGCTGTGCGCCATTTGTCTTAAAAACTACCAATATTCCAGGAAATAGTACTTATGGCAAAAAAAAGATATTTATATGTTGGGTTAACGGTTTTATTGAGTCTCCTGATCCCAACTTCCGTTTTGTCTGATGCACCAGTTGATGTAATGGACAAACAATGGAGAGTGCATGGTAAAAGATACTCAACAGATGAAACAGACTCCACAGAGAAGATAGGAGGACAGCCTCAGGTATCCTCTAAGAAAAAACCTGTTCAAGTGCAGGGGATCGAGAATTCCTCTTCTAGAAAAAATAGTATTCAAGATGGAGGTACGACAGGAGGGGCAAAACCATCTGGAAAAACTTCTGCCGAAGAGCAGAAAGAGAATCTGGGGACAAACAACCCATCATCTAGAGTTTTAATTAATGACCCTACACAAGATTTAACAAATACAGTTCCTAAAAAATCTTATGGGACAGGAGAGAAAAGTAAACCCTTACCCATCACTAGTGATAACGGTGCATTACCTTCAGGAAAAAAAACTAACTCAGGGAATCTCACCCCCTCGCCTGTAAAAAAAACAGAAGATAATCAGAGCGGCAGTTTCAATCAAAATCAAGAAAGCCGGAAAAATATCCCTGGTGTAGTTAACAGTGACAGAGACAAAAATATCTTAAACTTAAACTCATCTTTGAGGGAGCCATTTGTACCTTGGCTGTTGTGGTGGCTGCCTGTAGGGCTGCTAGGTTTGCTTTTATGGTGGTTCTGGACGCATCGTCGGCGATGGAAGAAACTTGACCAGCATGTCAACCAGTATGTCGATCAAATCTTGGAGCAAAAGATCCAAAATCATATGCAATTAATTACTCACAATCTTGTAAATAATAATGAGGAATTAAATCAGTACTTTGATCGGCGCTTACAGCAAACTGTCACCAATAACTCTGAAATTAGCAACCAAATTGTAACATTCGTTGCTAACAGTACTGAAATTAACAATAAGATTAATAAAGTTTACAGAGATATTGACATCACGATTGAGAGCATCCGCAACGAGTGGAATCAGACCTTTATAGATCTGCTTAGACAGTACGTTGATGAACTCATTAATATAATAGGTTGCAAAGAGTCATTTAACATTTTGATCGCGAATTTAATTAGTGACAAGGTAGATGAACTCCTCAACCAAATTATCAGAAACAAGAACGAACTGACTGTAATAATAAACAATGCAGACAGAGATCTCTATGAGTGGACTTTGGGAGAACTCATGGCAATCAAAGGTTGTTTAACTGATCGCCAGACTCTTATCGAGCAGCTAGCCTCCTTCAGTGCTGAACTCACAACTAAGCTGGAATGTACCCCCTGCGCGGACATTAACACTTTCAAGCCCTTCAAACCATTTAAGTCCCAAACGGTAGAGAGCACTGTTTCTGCTGGGGATGTTGTACTCGAATTGCACGATGTCTCAGATGTCGGGTAATGTCGCGGTTAAAAGTATCAGAAGTGATTGTTTCCATTCTGAAAATCTAATGTCGAGGTGTAGTAGGCTAAGTATTTAAGAAAGCTTGCCTTGCTACCGCAGGAAAGACAAACCTAAGGGTGTTCTCTACATTATTTATCCCAAATATCTAAACGGCATTTGCTTAAATCCGAATGGCACGCTCGTTAAGCTCAAAGTCTTGTGTCTCCTCGTTCCCAGCCTCCGGACTGGGAATGTATTCCGAGAGGCAGAGCCTCTCGTCAAGCCCTTGGAGGCGGAGCGTCTTAGGCTGGGAACTAGTCGGGAAAAGGGTTGTGTCTTAACTTATTGCCATTTGCTTAAACTCCTGTCTAAAACAGAAGAACCGTTATTGAGGTAACCTAAAATGTTTCGCTATAAAAAACACTCTTTTGAGACGTTAATGCAGCTTTTGGTGGTAGTGCTTGCCCTCACGGCTACTGCCAAGCTACTGGTATCTTTCCCATCGACTCTACTCGAACCCGCTTTTGCCCAATCTCAAAGTCCAAGTCCGATCCCACTTCCTGAATCACTACCTAACGGGACAACGGTGAAAGTTGACGGCTCAAGCAGCATGAGGGTAATTAACGAAGCACTGAGAAAACGGTTTGAACAGAAGTATCCGGGTACTAAAGTTGACCTGGCATCGGGTGGAACCGATGGAGCATTAGCAGCACTGCAGCGAGGCGACATCAATTTAGCAGCGGTTGGACGCCCACTCACAACCCAGGAAAAAGCTCAGGGACTCGTATTCATTCCTATTAGTCGGGAGAAGATCGCGATTATAGTTGGTTCTGACAATCCATTGAAGCAAAACCTTACCTTCGAGCAGTTCGCCAAGATGTTTCGAGGCGAAATAACGGACTGGTCTCAGGTAGGAGGTGAGCCTGGTAAGATTCGATTTATTGACCATCCTGACTGGGGCGACACACGGCGATCGCTCAGCACCTACGATATTTTCAAAAAAGCCCCGTTTAAGAATGGAGCAAACGCAACTCGGCTCTCCCAAGATGACACGGCAACGATTGTGCAGGCACTCGGCAAGGATGGAATTAGTTATGCGATCGCAGATCAAGTACTCAATTTGCCGAATGTCCGGGTCATCCCCATGCACAAAACCATGCCTGACGATCCTCGTTATCCTTATTCCCAACCGAGAGGCTATGTCTACCGAAAGGAAAGTGCCACTCCTGGACTACTTGCCTTCTTGGGCTTTGCCACTTCAGCACCAGGACAAGAAATTGTTGCTGCTGCCAAACAGCAGGAAACTGAGGTAGTGCGTCAATCTACAACAATTGCTCCCACTCCGGCAAGGTCACCAGGAGTCACTGATTCTTCTCCTAGTCCTGCAGCTACTACCCAGACTGCGCTTGTACCTACATCTACTAGTGACGCAAGCGATCGAGGATTTCCCTGGTGGCTGCTGTTGCTTGTTGGAATTCCCTTACTGGGATTACTCTGGTGGTTACTGAAGAGAGATCGAGGCTCAAGAGCAGCAGCTATTGATGCGGGAACTACTTCCACTATGGTTAATCCCAAAATCGCTCATCAAAACCAAGCTATTACCAATCTGGGGGTTCAGCAGATACAAACAGACCTTGACCAGCGTATTGATTCGATGGTTAACCTCAAAATTGCTCATCAAACCCAAGAGATTACCAATTTGGTGGTTCAGCAGATGCAAACAGACCTTGACCAGCGTATTGATTCGATGGTTAATCTCAAAATCGCTCATCAAAACCAAGAGATTACCAATCTGGTTCAGCAGATGCAAACAGACCTTGACCAGCGTATTAATTCGATGGTCAATCTCAAAATTGCTCATCAAAACCAAGAGATTACAAATCTGGTTCAGCATACACAAACAGACATTGACCAGCGTATTAATTCGATGGTTAATCTCAAAATCGCTCATCAAAACCAAGATATTACCAATCTGGTGGTTCAGCAGATACAAACAGACCTTGACCAGCGCATCAATACTGAGTCAATCACAACAACCATTCTCTCGGATATTAAGAAACAGCAATCCTACATCGATATGCAGTCGCTCAAAGCCGAGATGGACAACTTTTACGCCCGCTTAGAACAGTTTGAGACTCATTTGTACTTACGGATTAACCAAGGAGACACACTGCTTTACGAATGGACTCTTGAGCAACTCGTCGCCCTCCAAAACTGCTTGACCGATCGCCAGGCTCTGATCGAAGTGTTCGAGTCCTTCAACGCCCGAATTCAGACTGAACTGGATAATGCGCAGTACGTTAACCCTAGTAGATTCACTCCTTGGGTGGGAATGGGAGTACAACCGCAGCAGTTGCCTGAAAGTTAATCACGAAAATTATCCGGGTGGGCTTTCCTGCCTACCCACAAAAGTATTGAGTCCACTTAAGTGGACTTAAGCTATTAGCCAAGGAATAAATTCCTTGGCGGGACAGTGGGCAAGTACAAGATGCAAATTAACGCCCAATGCAACCATATTTAATCGTCTTAGGTCTGTGGAATAGATTTCAGGCTACACTTCTACAGAAGTGATTTGTAGTAGGTAGAATTTGGGTAAGAGTGCTTGAGCGTATCTGTTGATGTTGAGCTAGGGGGAAAAAATGACAAAAGTAAACGCAAGTGTAGATAATGAGAGTTTTCGAGAACTGATTAACAGCGTTGCAGAAAGTGGAGAACGTATAGTCATTGAACAGCAAGGGAAAGCAACAGCCGCAATCATTACCTATGATGACTTGAAGCGATTTGAAGCACTAGAAGGTATCCTGCTGAAAAAAGCAGAACTAGAAGAATATGAATTGCTGAAAGCAGCAATGAGAAATCCAGCCTTTGATTTTCTAAGAGACGAAGAAGATATCTACACTTTAGTTCATGGCAAGCCATTCCATGACCCAGAATATGCTCGATCAGTAGTCAGCGAACCAGATTTCTGTTCCATAACAGACCCACAAGAGGATATATATACCCTAGCTGACGGCAAACCATTCCATGACGAAGGGTAAAGTTTTCTTAGTGCCTTTTCCCTATGATGATTTGTCAGCTAACAAGCTGCGTCCAGCACTTTGTTTAACAAACCCTTTGGGAGCGCGTCGTCACGTTATTTTAGCTTATATTACAAGTCGCATTCCAACCACTTTGCTGGAAACAGATATTGAGTTGGATACCCACAATACCGACTTTGCAGCTTCAGGCTTGCGGGTTCCATCTACCATTAGATTGCATCAACTGGTTACAGTTTCTACAGTGGTAATCCAGCGGGAATTGGGCGAATTGTCATCAAAGACCCTAGCTCAAATTGCTCAACTTCTGAGCAATTTGTTACTAGAGTGAAGCAAGCGGAGGCGTTGCTGCTATGCTTGCTTACGCGGAAAGTAGTTTGTTGTTAATTGCTTCCATGATGATGGTGATGCTGGTGACCGTGACTGCTACCAACATTATTTTTACCAGTAGGCTTGGAATCATCTTTGGGGTAGCCATTAGCATCATTGTCGAATGATTGCGTCTGGAAGGCGATATATACAGCATGCCAGATGTTGGTGTTAGGGAAATATAAAAACAGTGCACCGTCTTCTCCACGTCCGTTTTCGTCGTCGTGGTTGCCAGTATAATTGCCCTGATTCATGTGAATGTTGTGAATCCCATCGTCTGGCTGAAACCCCCACGCCGCATTTGTAGGCGATCGCCGATCGTATCGGTGTCCGAAAGCATACACTACAGCTTTTGGATCGGCAACCACTTCATCCACCAGTTGCTTTATCTCTTGTTCACCCTGTTTCTCAATCGGCTGCGAACGATCAAACAGAGGCAGCGGTTTCATCTCATCTTTCGCCACCAGATGATCGCGCACAAAGTCAATACCAGTGATTCCATCATTCGGCAGGTCAAACATTCCATTTGTGAGGCTAAGTAATACGTCCATCTGCGGTGGCGTAATATTTCGCTTTATGGCATACAAAACCCTCACATCGGCAGTTTTTGGGTCTTCTGAGGCAATATTAACTGCGATGTCGAACTGCTGATGATTTTCTGCCTCTATAAGAATGTGGTAGTGAGGTCGGCTCTTTGGGTTTTGGGAAAACAGTTTAGCCTTAGTTGGCAATCCCTTGAGAAGCGCCTTAGTTAATTTGGACATTGTGGTACTTTCCTGTAATTCAAAATGTGATATATCATTCTACACATTGACTACAGGAAATTCCTAGAATTTGTTTTATGTTCTTAAGTATTGCGATCGCTTCTGTTAAATTGTCGCCTTGCTGTGAAACAATACAGTTCAGTTAGTAGTATTTACGAACTAAATATCCCCCCTAACCCCCCTTAAAAAAGGGGGGAAAAAGCCCCCCTTTTTAAGGG
>CAZZYE010000125.1:9125-12480 GCA_964658145.1 uncultured Stigonema sp. | reverse complement strand
GGTAGAGACGCGATTAATCGCGTCTCTACTTTTCCGAAGATGTCTAATACGCTTGGTGTTAGGGCTGATCGGTGGAAATTTCTGGTCTGTAGAGACGTTGCAATGCAACGTCTCTACAAAGGTTATCGGCTTTGTTCATTATTTTAACTGAACCGTATTGCCTTATAACCCCGTTTTCTGGGACTGCTTTCCAGTCCAATTCTGCCACCGGATAATTCCGCGTGCCACCAACTCAGAATTCTCATCCCCAATAAAACAGCTACGTCCCATCCGTTCGCAAGCAATCAGAATTTCACCATGTGCCATAAATGGGGAAATCACAAAATTATTGGCATTGGTATACAAATTTAACAGGTAGGGTACTATTCCCTCTACTCCTTCAATATTGATTGGTGTCTGGGGTTTGGAGATTGAGTGGTGAGAAAAAATACCTATATATATATTGCCAAGTACTAGTTCGTATTGAAAGGGCATGCGATTACGGACCACGAATTCATAAATATTACCTTCAGAACGTAGCACAGCCACTACCCGAGCCTCATCTACTAAGTAATCGTGATTCCATGTTTGTGAAAGGGTGGCGATCGCCAAAGCTGCATCACCAGGTAGCAGTTTCAGGAATTCTTTGCCAGCAGTATCACCACAGTAAACTAAATGCCGACCAAGAATCCATTCCTCGCCAACTTTTACTCCTAGCTGGTTAGCAGCGACATTTGATTTCTTAATCGGCTGTTGAACTTGAGCTTGGACTTGCTTCTTGAGTACCTTCGCTTCCTTTTGAGCCATAGCACTTTTATAAGCTTCCATTTGCAACTCTTTTTGCTTAGTCCTAGCCTGTGCTGCAAGTTTCGCTTGCCTTTCGGCAACTTCAAGCTCTCCTTTAGTCAAAGCTTGCTGTCGCGCCTGTTCTGCTTGTTCTGCCGAAGCACGTTCTTTACTACCTGCCCTAGCTACCTTCAGTAAATCTGTAGTACTTTTGGCAAGAGGTGTATCCTTAATTATTTCTTTGACTTCGGGAGTAATATCTTTAGCAATCTGCTTACCCAGTTGAAAACTTCGCTCACTGTATCCGACTTCTTTTGCTAATTCTAAAGTAGTTTTGGCAGGTCGTGCAATCTTTTCACTACCTTTAAGGGTATGTTGGTTATCTCCTGGTTTCGCCCTCAGTCCCAATCTCTCCAGAATTTGCTCTCGTTCCAACCAAAGTTGTGCACGATCTAGAGGTTCTAGCTCATTGCGGATCAAATTCTCGTCAATTTCTGCTAAACGAGCTTGGTCAGCATCTGTGTAGGTAACAATATTGCACTCAATTTCCTTGAGATGCAGCAGCCTACAAGCTGTCAGACGATGCAGCCCCGCAATCAAGTTTAGGTTCTGATCTACCGTGATTGGGTTCAACAGACCATTAGCCTTAATTGATCCCATCAACTGATCAACTTTTTCATCGTTGACCGGACGGCGGTTAGGACCAATTTTAATTTGGTCTATGGACACAGTGGGCATAATTACTGTTTTGGTGTGTCGTCAGTCAAAAGACTAAGCATAAGATATACCTAATATATTTCATCAATATTCTCAAAAACCTGATTTTCCTTGCTTATTAGATGATAATATTTTATATCTTACAACAAAAAGTTAACAGGCGATTAATTGCTATTAGCAATTCCCAGGCGGGAGCTTGGCAACGGGCGGACATGCTTTTTCCCCACTCCGGTAAGTAAGGGCGGGGTAACCCCGCCCCTACGATCCAAATCATGCACGTTGACAAAATCAAAGTTTTGTGCCAAAGTGAGAGACAGGTTTTTCCACGTTATTTATCTTGGCGCTTCTTTTTTGGTTCTTCTGGGAAATTAGGTTTGATCGCCAACGCAATTGCGCTTCTCGGCTAATATGTTTGATTTTGGTGTAGCGCCACGATTCATTGCGCCGCCAACCTACTCATCTGTGGCGGCTGCGATCGTCCCGATCGCGCACAATAATATATAAAACTCATTAAACCGATCAAGGACAAGCCTTCAAGGTTAATTTCCGGATGAGTCTGTTGTATCGACTGTAATATAGCCATATAGGCTATTCCCTGGCATAGCAAAATTTGGATAAAAATATGGCAGTAGACAAGGAAAGCCAGTTATACAGAAAACCTGCATTTAGATGGCGAATGATTTTAGTGGCTTCTGTTACTTTAGCTACTGGGCTAGGATATCTCTACAGTTTTTCACGATTTCAGTCCAATGTTCAACCTCAGAAAGCGTTAGTCTCAAAGACATCTCCTGCTATTGCTGTTACTGCCTTAGGACGTATACAACCTCAAGGCGAAATTACTAGGTTGTCTCCACCTAGTTCACTAAGCGGTGTTCGAGTTGAAAAACTGCTGGTGAAGGAAGGAGATCGGGTGCAAAGAGGGCAAGTTCTAGCGTGGCTGGAAAATTATGCTCGCAGTAAAGCGGCTATAGAACAAGCAGCGGATAAAGTTCAAGTTGCACAAGCTAAACTAGCGCAGGTAAAAGCCGGGGCGAAAACAGGAGAAATCGATGCTCAAAAAGCGGCGATCGCTCAGTTACAATCTCAATTAAAAGGAGAAGTTACGGCACAGCAAGCGACAATCACACGCTTACAAGCTGAACTAGAAAATGCTCAAACTGAAAACAATCGATATCAGCAGCTCTACCAACAAGGTGCCATTTCCGCTTCCATAGCAGATAGTAAGCGGCTACAGACGAATACTCTGCAACAGCAGTTAATAGAAGCCCAAGCTAGCTTAAACCGTACTGTGAACACTCTTAAAGATCAGCTCAACCAGGCAAAAGCTAAACTGGTAAGCATTAGTGAGGTACGTCCTGTAGATGTTCAGGAAGCAGAATCAGAGGTCAAAAGTGCTATTACTGCTGTTAAACAGGCAAAAGCAGACTACGATTTAACCTACCTTGTATCTCCTATAGACGGGAAAGTTTTGAAAGTTCATACTAAAACTGGAGAAGTAAGCGGTAGTGAAGGGATTGTTGATGTAGGCAAAACATCTCAAATGTATGTACTGGCAGAAGTTTATCAAACTGATATTAACAAAGTACGTCTAGGTCACAAAGCTACGATTACCAGCACTACGTTTCCAGGAAAATTACAGGGAACTGTGAGCGAGATTGGTTTGCAAGTTGACAAACAAAACATCCTAAGTGTCAATCCAGAAGCAGATACAGACCGCAGAGTCATTCAAGTGAAAATCCGCATCGATAACCCAGCAGATAGTCAACGAGTCGCAGGTTTAACCAACTTACAGGTGGATGTTGCTATTCAAATCTAAATTTGTTGATTGTTAATTGTTAATTGTTGATTATTGATTGTAAGAACTAACAATTAG
>CAZZYE010000125.1:4585-9115 GCA_964658145.1 uncultured Stigonema sp. | reverse complement strand
AGCAATTCCCCAATCAACAATCAATAATAAAAACCATGATTGTCAAAATTCCTTTAGCTTGGCTACAACTCATCCGAACCAAAGTGCGTTCTCTAGTAGCTGTGGCTGGCATTGCTTTTATCGTGATTCTGATGTTTATGCAACTTGGTTTTCAAGATGCTCTGTATTCAAGTGCTACCCAGTTACATCGAAATCTTCAAGGAGATTTATTTTTAGTCAGTTCGCAATATAAATCTTTGACGGCTATTCAAAGCTTTTTCCGAAGTCGTTTGTACCAAACCCTAGGGTTTAATGGTGTAGAGTCAGTCAGTCCCATGTATTTGGGATTCGCAAAATTTAAAAATCCTGCTAATGGTGAAAAATACTCAATATATGTTATTGGCTTTGAGCCAGGAAAGCCAGTGATGAACATACCAGAAGTGGAGAATAATTTAGACAAAATAAAAATTCCCGATGTTGTGCTTTTTGACCGAGATTCTCGACCAGAGTTTGGAGACGTTGCCAAAAAATTTGAACACCTTAAAACTGAGCAGACAATTGAAATCTATCCCTTTAATTCAATAGGTGGCTACAGGGTGAGAGTTGGTGGCTTATTTAGCTTAGGTCCTTCCTTTGGAGTAGATGGCAATTTAATTACCAGTGACTCAACTTTCTTGAGGATATTTCCCAACACCCGTCCAGCAGAACTGATAGACGTGGGCGCAATAACCCTCAAGTCTGGTGTCAACCCGCAAACTGTTCAGGAAGATTTACAGGCACACTTACCTAATGATGTCCTAGTTTTTACTCGCCAAGGGTTTATTGATTTTGAAACAGAATATTGGGCTAACAGAACGCCCATTGGTTTTATACTTAGTCTCATGCTAACAATGGCGGCTGTTGTAGGTGTAGTCATTGTCTATCAAATTCTTTATAGTAATATTTCTACTCAATTAGTTGCTTATGCTACTTTAAAAGCCATAGGTTATACAACTAATTATTTATTAATTGTCGTCTTTCAACAGGCTTTCATCTTAGCAGTATCAAGTTATATACCAGGAGTAGTTTTTTCTTGGTGGTTATATGATTTTGCCATGAAAGCTACTAAGTTACCAATCACGATGAGCCTTAAAAATGCACTAATTGTCTTGATATCAACAATTTTAATGTGTATGACATCTGGAGCGATCGCTATAAACAAACTTCGCTCCACAGATCCGGTAGATATTTTCTAGAAGATGTTAGTTGTTGGTTGCTAATGGCTAATTGCTAATTGTTCATTGCCATTAGCAATTAGCCACTAACCACTAACTACTAACAAACAACAATGAACCTCCAAAACAAAACCATCCTGATTACTGGAATTGGCGAATTTGTCGGCTTGCGTACTGCTGAGTTAGCTTCTGCGCGGGGAATGAAAGTCTGTGGGCTACAAAGTTCTTCAGATAAAAGCAAAAAAGCACAAAACTTGGGCGATAAGGTTATCGTTGGCAGTGTAACTGATCCTGCTACTGCCTCTAGGGCGTGCCAAGGAGTAGACATAGTTTTGCATGCGGCTGAAGTTGCTCAAGAAGGAGGTTCACTAGAAAAATTTCGTGAGGTAAATGTCGGCGGAACCATTAACATCGCTCAAGCCGCTAAGGATGCTGGTGTAAAAACCTTCGTTCATCTCTCTAGTGGTCTGGTATACGGCTTCAACTATGCCGATCGCATCACAGAAGAAGGACCGCTCTCTGGAGAAAATAACCCCTACTGTCAGACGAAAATAGAAGCTGAAAAGGCACTTTTACAACTGAATTCTCCACCAGATTTTGGCATCATTATCATCAGACCAGGAGATGTTTATGGTCCTGGAAGTATTCCCTGGATAGTCCGACCACTTCTACTAATGCGCCAAAAACTATTCGCATACGCTAACGACGGACGGGGAGTCATCAACCATGTATATATCGATAACCTGATCCAAGCAATCTTTCTAGCAATAGAAAAAGAAACATACGGAGAAATCTTTAATGTCACTGATGGACAAGAAACTACCTGGAAAGAGTATTTTATGCGTTTAGCCGAAATAGCAGGTTTACCTGCACCTTTTTCTTTGCCAAAAGATGAACTCAAGTTGTTTCTAAAAGTACGTAATCAGGGACAGAAACTTTTTCGGAAACAAGCCGACCTTTTGCCAGAAGTTGTAGATTTCATGACCCGTCCCTATGCTTATTCGATTACCAAAGCACAAACTATCTTAAGTTATGAACCAGCAATTAACCTGGAAGAAGGAATGAGGCTAACACAGGAATGGCTACAAAAAACAGATTTGCAAAAATTTAGTTAATAGTTGATAGTTGTTAGTGGTTAGTTGTTATTTGTTAGTTATAACCACTAACTAA
This sequence comes from uncultured Stigonema sp., assembly GCA_964658145.1. GTDB lineage: Bacteria > Cyanobacteriota > Cyanobacteriia > Cyanobacteriales > Nostocaceae > Stigonema. Next base: position 6,752 of record CAZZYE010000125.1, on the reverse strand, counting down.
GTGAACAAAATTAAACGTAGGGTGGGCACTGCCCACCAAAACCTTGTAACCCATACATATACTATTCCTAAATGGTTCGGGAGATTCTCTCTGTTTCCTTTCTTGGCGTTCTTGGCACGGGCAGTCGCCTAGGTCGGGCTAACCCTCCTGCAGCGCTGCCCTCGTCTTGGCGGTTCGTTCAAAAATAATTCTCACAACTCAAATAGGATTGTAATAGAAGCAATGGTGGGCAGTGCCCACCCTACAACCACATTTAGCAAAAAATCCAAGTAGACAACTAGTAAGATGATGGTAAAAGTATCTAAACTCTCTCCCTTTTTGTTCGCTACTGTAATGAGTCTCAGCTTAGCTAAAACAGTGAACGCAGAGCCTACTTCAACACTTACTATAGTAGTAGATGGAATTACTCACCAAAAAGGTGAGATTTGCCTCAGAATTTACTCCAGTGAAAAAGGATTTCCGTACAGTGATACTAGTGAAGTACAAAGTGGTTGCACTCAAATAAAAGGAAGTTCCTTAACAAAGCAGTTCTACGGCTTGAAGCCTGGAGATTATGCTGTCGCCGTCGTTGACGATCAGAATGGAAACCACAAACTAGACAAAGACTTTTTCGGTATTCCCAAAGAAGGTTTTGGTATTTCCAACAATCCAACTGTTTCAATAACAACAGGTACGCCAAAGTTTCGCGACGCAAGTTTTTCACTCCAGAAAAATACGACCATCAAAATTCATATGAAATATTCACTTGATTCATAAACAATGAAAGAATTGGCGATATTGCTGTCTATGGTTTTGCTGGGTTGGTTGGTTATTCAGGTATCTCTCTGTCTTCTGTTTTTCTTGTATCTGCGTTCACAGGGCAAAAAATCATTACCAAACGACTACTTACCCAAAACTGCGGTCGTTCTTTGCTTGCGTGGGGCTGATCCGTTTCTGTCCAACTGTTTGCGATCGCTGTTGAATCAGAACTACCCAGAGTATGATTTAAAGCTAATCATCGACAGTAAGTCAGACCCGGCTTGGCAGATTGTCAGAGATACCCTAAGCGTGGAAGCAGCAACTAACGTGCAAGTCAGCCCTCTGAGGATGCCAAGCCCTAATTGTAGTCTCAAATGCAGTTCCCTGGTGCAAGCTGTTTCGGAACTGGACGATTCTTACAAAGTGGTTGCTTTAGTAGATGCTGATGCGGTAGTTCATTCCAATTGGCTGCGTGAATTAGTTAGTCCTCTAGCCCATCCCAAAGTCGGCGCGACAACGGGGTATCCTTGGTATCTACACACAGGGAGGTATTGGTGGTCGTCGGTACGCTACTTGTGGAACGTATTCGCAGTAGTAAAAATGTACTTCTACCGGATTCCTTGGGGTGGTACTTTGGCTCTGAAAACAGAACTCATTCACACAACAGGACTGTTAGATAAGTGGAAGCGAGCCTATGGCGAGGATACCATGATTCGCAGTGTTCTGGCAAAACATAGGATGCAGGTTGTATTTGTACCTTCTCTGATTATTCTTAATCGCGAAGAGTGCGATTTGCCCAGCTTAGTAGACTGGACGAAGCGACAACTGCTTTCTTATCGACTTTACCATCCGCGATGGTGGGCTGTGATTGTTGACTCGATTTTAACCGTACTGCTTCCTAATCTAGTTTTGGTGCTATTTCTAGCAGCATTGTGGACAAAACAATGGGATGTAGTGGCTATATTTCTGAACGGCTTAGGCGTTTATATGCAGGTATTACTTTTCATGGCGATCGCCTTAGAGAAAGAGGTACAGCAAGTACTGTACAAGCACGATCAGCAGTCGCCAAAAATATCACCTGCGACAATGATGAAAATGTCGATAGCATCTCCCCTAACACTGTGGGTTTACGGACTAGCAATGGTATCAGCTTTATGGATGACAAAAGTCAACTGGCGTGGTATAACTTATCAAGTCAAAGGTCCATGGAACATCCGCCTACTCAAATACCGCCCTTATCGGTTGTTAGACCAACCTGATGATAATCAAGTTTCGCTTTAAACTGATGATGCAGTAATATCTCGTTCCCATGCGGCGGCATGGGAACGAGAAAACTCATAGTTAACTCATCCGTTATTTCACAATCCGGTTCAGTTAGCGCGTGGAGATCCCCCCAACCCCCCTTAAAAAGGGGGGCTTTATTCTCTTA
>CAZZYE010000125.1:0-4575 GCA_964658145.1 uncultured Stigonema sp. | reverse complement strand
TACTACCCCCTTTGTAAGGGGGTCGCCGCAGGCGGGGGGATCAAAGGTTTGGGGGAGAAAAGTCTTAACTGAACTGTATTGCGTTACTTCATCCGTTGCAACAGATGCTCTCCAACGCGCAAAGCATTTGCCATAATCGTTAGGGATGGGTTCACTGCACTACTAGATGGGAAAAAACTACCATCAACGATGTAAAGGTTATCAACATCATGTGTGCGGCAATTAATATCAAGCACCGAAGTTTTGGGGTCTTCACCGAAACGGCAAGTACCACATTGATGAGCAACCTCTTTCAATGTCGTTTTTGAGGTAATATATAACGAAAACGACCTAAATTTCTGGGTTTTATCAACTGATTTCAACACTTCACGCCAACGCTTTATCAAGCGATTGAATGCTTCTTCATTGTTATTTGTATAGTCGATAAAAATCTGCTCGCCGTTGAGCCGTACACGATTATTAAGGTCAGGCAAATCTTCCGTAATCAACAACCAAGTCACAGAATGATTTGCCACGGCTTCAGATATTATGCTAGGTGTAAAAGGTGGTGCATGAGCAGCAACTTTGTCTTTGTTGATATTGCCGAGCATTTGTATGCTTCCCATTGGAAAAGCAAAATCTTTCTCCCCCCAATAAAAATCATTAATAGCAAGCGTTTTTTGAAAAACTGTAGGATTGGGTTTTGAACTCAAAGCCATAACTACCGCATACTTATGCGCCATGTAATTACGTCCTACAAGATCAGAACTATTGGCTAATCCGTTCGGATGTTGGTCATTAGCAGAATTAAGTAACAATACTGCTGAGTTGATTGCACCACAAGCGACAACAACAATATCCCCAGAAAACATCTGACGCTTGAGAGCGATTTCTACTTCCACCCCAGTAACTTCGCGACCAGATGCACTTGTATGCAAACGCAAAACTTTTGCGTTAGTCATCAAAGTGAGATTGGAATGAACAAGTGCTGGACGTACACCGTTAATGTCAGCATCAGCTTTAGCATTGAGAAGACATGGAAAGCCATCGCAAGTCTCACAACGAATACAAGGACTTAAAAAGCGATTAACTTCATTTAGCTTGATAGCAAGTGGCAGATAAAATGGATGAAAGCCTTTATCCTTTAAAGAATCGTTGATTTCTTGAATGTAGCGTTCATGGCTGATTGGTGGAAAAGGATAATCTTCACTGGTTTGAGGTTCAGTGGGATCAAGACCCCGCTTACCATGTACTTCGTAAAGTCTCTCAGCTTGGGTATAGTAAGGAGCAAAGTCCTGATACTTCAATGGCCATTCCGGAGAAATGCCATCTTTATGGATGACTTTTTCAAAGTCTTGTTCGCGAAATCTGAACAAGGCACCACCGTAAAATTTGGTATTGCCGCCAACATAATGGTGTGTGGCGGGACGTATTGCTTTGCCGTTTTTGTCATACCAGATAGCACTATTTCGATAGCGTTCTTGTTGCCAAACTTGCTTAGCATCCCAATTGGCTAGTTCTCTAGGTAAAAAAGTACCTCGTTCCAGAACCAAAATTTTCTTCCCACTTGGTGCAAGTAGATTTGCCAGAGTTCCACCACCAGCACCCGTACCAATGATGATGATATCGTAATGCCCATCAGCCATTTTTCCTCCATTGTTATGGCACTAGTTTTCCCCAAAATTATCCGCACGCATTTGATTTTCTGCACAAGTTTGGTTCAGCTTTGTCAAACCAATCCAGCGGTAAATAGCATCTCCAAATTGTGGAAAAAGTTGTATATTTGAAAACAGGAGTCTTGTCATAAGTCCATCGAGCATGACTTCCCCCTGGTTTTGCTTAATAGCTTGTAGCACTGCGATCGCCACGTCCGTTGGTTGAGAAACACGCGCTAACTTAGGTGTTGGTAAGCCAAATTTCAGAAACATTCCGGCTTTTGTATATCCTGGACAGATCACCGAAACACCCACATTGGTATTAGCTAATTCCTGGCGTATTGCATCTGTCCACATAATCAAACCTGCTTTAGTGGCTGAATAGATACTGTTGTAAGGCGCTCCCTTTTTGCCAGACCCAGATGCAATATTCACAATATGACCACTATTACGGTCTATCATACTTGGCAGTAGCAAACGGGTTAACTCCATTCCAGCCACTAGATTGGTCGTCAATATGGACTGGATATCCTTTAGGGAATAATTTTGGAAAGGTCGGTATTTTTCGATCGCAGCATTATTAATCACAATATCTATTGGACCTGCAAGCTGATTAATCTGCTGCACTAGAACTGATAATTCTTCCACTTTAGTGATGTCAAATGGAATACTTATTCCTCTACCGCCTGCAACTTCAACCTCAGCACATATCTTATCTAGCTTTTCCTTTGAACGAGAAACGCCAACTACGGTTGCACGCTCTTTTGCCAAAGCATGGGCAATAAATGCTCCAATACCACCTGAAGCGCCAGTCAACAGCACCGTTTTACCTGCAATGTTCATAATCAGCCGCTTGTCTCTTACTAGTCCCTGACTTATCGGTATATTTGAGCTATCAGCGTTTTGCTGACCGCTGATAGCTTGAATTTTTAGACCAGAATAGAAATCTGGTTTAAATCAATTTTTTACCTGACTGTAGTAGACTTGTCGCCAAATAAAGGGATGAAAATAGAAGACTTTCAGGTGGGAACTGCGCACAGAGGATTACGCAGCAATCAGGTAGAAGTTTCACAGTCCCGCTGCCATTACTATGAAGTGGTTATCGACATAGCAATGCAATAATGCAATGGCGATAATGTCTGTCACAGCATAGTAGCGCTTGACTTTGGAGAGTGTATGTTAGCCTTGAACGCATTGAGGGCTTAAGTCTCGATTTTATTATTTTTGCTTCTCATTAACTTGCCAAAGTGGCAGTTACTTTAGAGCGGTTAAAATCGCGGAATTTCTTTTACTAGCTCTGTTCTTAAATCAGGAACTGCTATAATTTGATGATTTTGTTGCCAATCAATCATTTGCATATCATTTTAGAAAGTAGAATAGCATTCAACAAACAATAAATTACTAACCGATACAGAAAACATCCCAAGCAAAATTAAGATTTTCTTTCAATACGTAAGCCCTAAATTCAATTACTCCCAAACCGCTATTAAATTACCTGTATCTCTTTGCTTCCTCTCTCTGTGTACTCTGCGCCTCCGCGGTTTTTTAAATCGGTAATCTTCAGGCGGGTTGGGAGTAGCTAAAAGCTAATAGGTGTACTTTTTGAAAACACCAGTTTTTCGCTTTGTAAAAAATACGAGATTACACTTAAATAATCATGAACAAGCAACCTCTTCGCATTGCGGTTTTTACGGGATTATATGCTCCTTTTTTAACTGGTGTTTCCGTCGCCGTACATCAGCGGGTACGCTGGTTACTACAGCAAGGACATGAAGTCTTTCTCATCCACCCCCAACTCAACGATCAGTACCCGAAAAATGTTGGCAATCGTCCCATGCCAGGGCTAAGTGAGTTACAATCTTTCCCAACTTTTTCCCATTATGCATTCCCAACACAGCCACTGATATTCTACAAGTCTCTTCCCCAACCATTGAATTATCGGCATTGGAGTGATACCGAGTTGCTGGAGAGGTTCCAGCCCGATATTGTCGTGGTTGAAGAAGCGGCGCAAATGAGAGGAATCTACTCACTTTTCCTGCAAGGTTATGGTCGCCCGATCGCCGTCGAATACGCAAAGCAAACAGGCACCCCAACCATATCTCTTTTCCACACCGATATCGTTGCCTACATCCAATATTACTTAGGAAATCAGTTCTTCAGCTTGATTCGCCCCATCATTCCCTCTTTGATCAAGCAGTTCAGTCAAGCTTATGATGCCAGTTTCTTTTCTTCTCGAGAACAGCTTGCTAAGTACAGACAAATGAAATGTCAACGCAGCGAATATCTCCCTTATCAAGGAGTCGATTGTCAAAAATTTAATCCGGGAAACATCTGTTACGACCCTATTCCCAACGACCACCGACCAACTCTCCTTTTTGTCGGACGCATTACTCCGGAAAAAAATGTCATCCAACTCTTAGACGCATATCCGATCATCGCCGCCAAAATTCCTGACGTCCATTTGGTCATCGTTGGTAGCGGTCCTATGGATGGGGAACTCCGTCAGCGTGCCCAAAAATTTGATGGTATTACCGTGTGGGGTGAGTCTCATGGTACAGAACTTTTGGGCTGGTTTGCTCGCGCAGACGTATTTGTGAACCCCTCGGTAACAGAAAACTTCTGCACGACAAATAACGAAGCACTAGCTTCTGGAACCCCTGTTGTTGCAGCCCTTGCACCTTCAACCGCTGAGCAAGTATCGCCCGGTCGCAATGGCTTCTTAGCAGAACCCAACAACCCAACGGATTTTGCTAACAAGGTGATTGCGATTCTAGAAAATCCCGCTCTCAAACAAGAAATGTCTCAGTACTCTCGTCTCTCCATACTCGAATTTGATTGGTCAGCATGTATGGAAAAATTTGAGAACAAACTCTACGAGATAGTTCAAGCTTCCAAAAAGTTAGAGGCGAAGCTAGTTTAAGAAGTAGGGGGAGTAGGGAGT
>CAZZYE010000124.1:1948-12507 GCA_964658145.1 uncultured Stigonema sp. | reverse complement strand
TGCCGTGGCGAGTGACGAAGAAGCAGAGTTCTTAAAAAATTAAAAATTAAAAATTAGGCGATCGCACTGTTAGCCTCAACTATAGTCATTAGTCATTGTCAGCAGGCAACAGTTGTCTCCCCTGCGATAAGATTGCTCCCTTTTAGGAGGCTTTGGGTTTAACGAACTTGAGGGTCATGCGATCGCTTTCCCCAATGGCGAGAAAGCGTTGCCTATCCTTTTGACCTTGGCTCAAGGTCGGAGGTAGTGTCCAGACTCCGCCCGGATAGTCTTTAGTATCCTTTGGGTTGGCGTTAATTTCTGATTTGCTCACTAACTTGAAGCCGGCTTTCTCCACAGCAGCAATTACCCGTTAATCGTCGTAAAATCTAAAACGACTCGCATAAATGAGGATTCCAATATTGAACTACCGCGACTAACCCCTTCGGGGTATAGACGCGGATTCTAAGAGATCTTAGCTACTTGATCTCAAAGCATCCCAATCCAAGCTATCAAACAAGGTTAACTGTGTATGCTTAACATCAGACACCCGACATGAAGGCTTAGCACGAGGCTTCGCCATGAGGGGGGTGCTTTTGACCTTCAGCAACAACATCTGACGTTGTTTGACTGTGAATTCAGCAGGGTTCTTAGGCTCCTCCCTCGGCACAGAGGATGCTCGCGGCGCTGCAGCCGCCTCCTTAAGCGTAACTTTCGCGCTGACCACGCGTAGAGAATCGATTCCAAGCTTTTGTTTACAAGTCAGCTTTTTGGGGGAAGACTCCCCCAAAAACGTGACGCCACGATGCGCGAGATTAACTGCGCCGTTGGTATCTGCATCATCAGCATGTCCGCATTCTTCGCAGATAAACTTTTCCTTATCCCGGTTAGCAGAACTAATGTGATGACATTCTGGACATTCCTGAGATGTATATTTGGGGTCAACCTCGATTACCAGGTTACCTAGCTTTGATGCTTGATGCTTAGTTTTTTGGCGTAGCGAATACCAAGCCGCATCTGAAATTGCTTTGTTTAATGCTGATTTAGCCGCTTGCCCGTTTTTCAGGTACACACCCGTTTCAGGGTCTAGTTTAGGCTTGCAACGAGACTTCATCGCCTTAATATTTAAATCCTCAAACACAGTAATATCGGCATTGTTGGCGATTCTTTTAGCTGCCTTCCACTGATTGTCTTCCCGTTGGCGACGAATTTTTTGATGAGTACGAGCTAACGCTCTTGCTGCTTTTTTGCGGTTATTTGACCCTTTCTGCTTGCGGGAAACACGACGCTGACGAAGGGAAAGTCTACGTTTGGATTTTTTGAGAAACTGTGGGTTCTCAAGCATTGTTCCATCACTTAAGGCAACCAGTTTCTTGATGCCTACGTCTGCACCCTGAATTGTCCTGCACTCTTGTGCGGCTCTGGCTGGTAAATCTGGTACAGTCTCATCACGTAGCAGCACAGATACATACCATCCATCAACATCACGATTGATTGTCGTCGTTCTTATCTCCCAACTGTCTGGAATTTCACGAGATTTAAAAAATGTAAATGTTCCTAACGTGGGAAACGTGATGTAATTACCGCTAATTTTGACCGTACCTGGCTTAAACTCAAACCCAACATCCTTGTGTTGCTTGAAATTGGGAAACCCTGCACCACTGGTAAAAAACTTATTAAAAGCAGAATCAACGTGACGCAATGACTGCTGCAATACGTCAGCATTAACTGTTGAATACTCTGGATGAGTTTTTTTGAACTCTGTTAGCCAACTAGAGTGTAACTCAACAGCACTACGCCTAGGATTAAACGGTTTTATATTACCATCCTTGTCAGGTTTTGTTCTGCGTAGCTTAGGATTATCTGTTTTCCAAGGATAACCCAGTGACGCTGACTTACTAACTGAGCAATGTAGTGGACTGAAGAGTGTTCGTGTCTCTAAATCGCAGTACAAATAAGAACCACATATTTCTCGACGACTGTACAAATCGCAACAGTCACCCTGAATAAAAGTGTTGTTGTATGTGGCAATCCTATCACCTAAAGAACGATTTTGCAGGTAGCCTACTTTGTGCTGCCAATCGAACAGTAGTTTTATTTGCTCTTCGGTTGGACGCAACTTGAACTTGTAGGCTAACTGCAATTTTCTTACCTGATCGTAGAGATGCTTTAATAGTAATATACCACTATATGTCACTTAAAGTTATGCCATTCCAAAAAAATCATGAATATTGTTGGAAACCAGACGGAGACGAATCGTTAGACCGTTATCCACTGTGTTTCAAACTACAATCAGATTTGAAAGCAGAACTTAAGGCTATACCTAATTGGCAGAAAAAGTTAAGAAACGCACTGCCCAATTTAATCTCCGAGTGGAAGGAGTGAGACAATTGCTCAACTTTGAGCAACCTCTTTAACCTACGGTTAAAATTGGTTGAGGGACGTTTCGCAATTATCCCAAAATTCCCCTACGCCCAAGCTTCGCTATGGGCGCAGTACCCTTTTGGTAATTACCGATGGAACACAAAACAGTGCAGCAACATCCTAGACTTGGCACGGAAGTACTGCAAGATTGCAATCTTATGCAACTTACAGAACAACAAGTACATGAATTTAAGAAATCTCTTTGGGAACACGGTGTTGTTGTCGTCAGACAACAACGGCTGACTGCATCACAGTTGAAGGAATTTGCCAAACAGACTTTTGGTGATCTAAGGCTTGGGCTGAGGCCTAAACCCAATGACCCCGAAATCGATTTAGACTTACAAAGTCCAGGTGTATCGATCTTAGGAAATCCCAAAGGTCATACTCAGGAAATCGTGGGCAAGATTGCTTGGCAATGGCATCATGACAAGGATCACTTACCACGCACAGAAGGACTGGATATGAATGCTCTGTATGTGGTGATGCTTTATGGAGTGGAAATACCAGAAGAAGGAGCAGATGGACAGCCTCACACGACGCAATTCCTCGACATGATAGAAGCCTACAACAACCTTGAGCCGGAACATCAGCGACAATTAGAAACCACGTCTCTGTATCATGCGTCACCATTCCCTCAGCTAGGGGAAGATGTGCCGATGAAATTGCATCCAATCGTATCAACCCATAAAGTAACTGGGCAAAAAGGATTATACCTTGGTGCGGACACAGCAATTCCTGTTGGTATGGAGAAATTACCAGACTCAGCAAAACAGTTTTGGCAAGAATTGTTTCAAACAGTTCTGGAACGTACACCAGTTTATGCTCATGTTTGGCAGTCGGGCGATATTGTTTTTTGGGACAACTCGCAAGTCATGCACACAGGCACTCCCTATAATGCTCACAAGTATAAGCGCGTCGCTTTACGTGTCGGAGTTGTAGACAACAGCCATTAATTACGGGGTAAGAAACTGTAACTTAATTGTTGGACATAACTACCCATTGTTTACCGATTGGGGAGCTTTTCTCGTGCCATACGTTCAATTACATCACTTAAGCTATTTGCACTTAACTGCCCCACTCCCTCACCAATGTTTCCAACTTCTTCTATAGCTTTAGCGCGATCGCCCACCGCCGCCCACCATCGCCCATTCCCCTTGCCCACGCACCGTTGCACAAAAGCCAGAGGAATGGGGTCGTTATCTGGCTTAAATACAAGTCGTGTAAGACCTTCTAGGTCTAGAGAGAATACGTTAATATCTGGATAATCTGAAGTTTTTGTTGGGCGAAGGCGGATTTATGTATCAAGAGACTGCTACTCAGATTGCTTTTTCTGACTCATTTCCATATTTAGTCCCCGTTTTGGGCGTTACTAGCATAGCAGGAATAGTTGGCTGGCGCTGGTGGCAACAAAAGAACACTTACAAATCTCTACAGTCACTCCCCTCTCCTCCCAGACACTGGCTATTAGGAAATATTCCTCAAGTGTTAGCAGCAGTGAAAGAGAAAAAATACTTCCAATTGTTGTTTGATTGGAGTCAGCAGCTTGGTCCAATGTATGTTTACTGGACTGGCAATCCAATTCTCGTTTTGAGTAAGCCAAAAGTTATCGAAGACACCATTGTAAATGGGATGAGAGACGGTAGCCTAGTTCGGTCAGAGCAAACGCGCAAAGCTTGGAACGACATCGGTGGACCCATTCTTTTGGGTCAAACCGGAACGGAGTGGCAGTGGCGACGCAAGGCTTGGAACCCCGAATTTAGTTCTAGCAGTCTCTCTAAATATGTTGAAATTATTAGCCAAGCCTGCGAACAAGTCATCGAGATACTTAAGGAAGCTGCACCACCAAAAGAAGTTCAGGTAGATCCTCTGTTTGTAGAACTGACGATGAGGGTGATTTCCTGTCTAGTATTGGGCATTCCTGTGGATAGCAAGATTGCTAGTCATGAAGGAAAATCCCTAGATGTTCTCAAGGTGTACGAGGCGATGTCTATTGTAGGCTATCGATTCCTGCGGGTAGCTACTGGCGAGAAAAGATGGATGAAATATTTGCCCATCAAGACTTCACGAGATTATTGGGTGTCCCGGCGATGTTTAGAGGAGTTTATTACTCCCCGAGTAGACTTAGCTTTACAGATGAGAGAACAAAATAAGACCGATTTTGGACAGGTAAGTCCTTTGTTTCAAGAATCAATGATAGTGAAAATAGCTGCCAAAGAACCAAAATACAATCGGGAAACATTGGTAGCAGAAGCTATTGAACTCTTAATAGCTGGTACTGACACAACAGCCCATACTTTATCCTTTGCAGTAGGAGAGTTGACCTTAAATCAAAGAGTTTTTCAGCAGGCACAGGCTGTCGTTGACCAAGCGTGCCAAAGTCGAGGCGGCATTAATATAGAAAGCCTCAAAGAATTGACTTACATTCGCGCTATTATCAAGGAGACTTTGCGTCTTTATTCAGTCGCTTCAGGCTCGACTTCATTGGAGGCTCAACGTGATACTGTTATTGAGGGTATGGTGATTCCTCGTGGTACGAAAGTATTCTGGTCAATGCTTGCTGCTGGACGAGATCCAGAAGTCTATTCTTGTCCTGAGGAATTTTTGCCGGAGCGTTGGTTAGAGAAGAGTACGGAAAATAGTCCACTTCCAATGATAGACTTTGGCTCAGGTTCTCATCGTTGCTTGGGAGAGCATCTGTCAATGCTGGAAGCAACGGTGATGCTGGCACTACTGCTTTACTACTTCGACTGGGAGTTGGTCAATGGTCGTTCATCTCTGGAACAGTTACAGCAGAACCTTTTGATTTATCCTTCCGATGGAATGCCGGTGCGCTTTCGGTTGAGAAAGTAGCGGTAAGCCTTTCATACTCCTGTACTACATTCAGTAGACCGAAAAGTTTTCCAGAAGCCTTATCAGTCCTTCATTTTTCCTTGAGAACACTATCTGCTGAAATCAGCTTATAATCTACCTTTCAAGTACCTCTGTTCTGCATGGACGCGTAAGCGCGATCGCTTGTGGTCGTGATGGAAAGCCCCAATAAAGTCGCCTGAAACCCTGATTGTTTCGTCAATTTTCCCAACTTTTCGGTCTACTGAATAGTTTTTTGTAGCGAGTGAATCAACATTACCGTAAAGATTTAAGTCTTTTCTCAAAATGAATTCATACACTGAAACTGAATTCTTTGTTGGTGATATTCCGTACCAAATGTACGTTCAATATTATCGACCGAGTCAAGACCAAAATTCAGTTCCTATTGTGCTTTTACATGGCGGTTTTCATACAGGTACTTGCTTTGTCAAAACACCCGATCATCGCCAAGGTTGGGCAGCATATCTGGCAGAACGTGGCTGGGAAACCTATATTGTTGACTGGCCAGGGCATGGTCGGTCGGGCTTTGTGCCAGACTTCCCCGTGATGTCATATAAACGGGTAATAAATGCTACAATCGCGCTACTCGAACAGATTGGCCCGGCTGTCATTCTTACTCACAGTATGTCTGGTGTCGTTGGTTGGCAGACGGCACAAACTCATCCCAAACTTGTTAAAGCTATTGTAGGCATTGCACCAGGGCCACCAGCCGATCTATTACCAGTGATCGCAGAAGACTCTCATGAAGCTTTTCCCGAAGACCGTCCACGTATCCAGTCACGTGAAAATACTAAGAAGTACTTCACTAACTCAGATACTTTTCCGCAAGAGGCATTTGAGAATTACTTTTGCAGTTTGGTCGCTGAGAGTGCGCGGATTAGCAACGAACGCAGAAATGTTGAAGGACGAGGGCTTTATATTTGCGACCCTCATATACTATTTGATATACCCATCTTAGTGATTACAGGCGACCAAGACCCGCGCCATCCTCATGAGGTTGACGCAGAAACTGCAAAATACTTCCAGGGTGATTTTATTTGGCTTCCGGAAGTTGGACTCCCTGGTCACGGTCATATGCAAATGCTTGAACACGGTAACTTAGCTATTGCTGACCTGTTTATCAATTGGCTAAAGAGCAAAGGTCTATAGTTGAATGGCAGGCTTGAAAAGCTAAAACACTTGTAAAATTTCTAGCAAAGCCTTCCCAAACAGCTTAAATCTTCACTTACAAGTGATATTGTAATCGAGTAAAAATTTCTTCAGAATAGTATATCAATGGAAACACCATCCATCAGTGGTTTATACGAACTCGTTATTGCTGCAACAGCAGAGTATGAATCTGTCCTCATTCAATATTGGCAACAGTTTGGCTTTACTGTAGGAGAATCTGGTACTCTTAATGCAATCCAAGCCAATCAATTATATGGTATCAATTCCAGTTTGCGATCGGGTACGTGCTGCCCAAGGAAAAATTCGGCAAAATTTAGTAAACTTAGACGTTTTGAGATTTAGCCCAAGATTCAACCAACTCTCGCACCCATGCCCCATAAGGCTGGTTTTCTGGCTTAACTTTATCATTTGCACGCGGTCAAGAGTGGTTGCTGGCAGCAATAGAACCCGTCCGTTACACCTCTACTCGTAAGGGAAAGAACGGGGAAAAGGTTGAAACTTCTAGGAATGGTAGTAACTTGCCCGTCACTTATGAGATAGTAAATAGATCCGGCACGGTTTACGTTAACGCAACAGTAGAAAGTATTGACCCGCAAGTAATTTCATCATTAGAGAATGGCGCAATAGGGATAGACTTTAACCCAGGTAGTATTGATTGGACGTTGATAGACAGACACGGGAATTTGAAACGCCACGGTTCTATCAAAATTAACGTGCAAGATAAGCATTCCAATCAAACAGAAGACATTATTGGTAAAGCTGTAGCGCAAGTGGTAAGGATTGCAGCACAGCACAATGTACCAATAGTGATAGAGAATTTAGATTTTGCCAAAAAGAAAGCTTCCATGAAAGAAAAAGGTGCAAAATACGCACGGATGCTTTCTGCAATGGCATATAGTCAGTTCACTCAAATGATTGAGTCTAAATGCCTTAAATCTGGGATAGAACTGATAAAAATTGATGCTGCCTATACATCCGTTATTGGGGTGACAAAGTACATAGCAGTTTATGGTCTAAATTCTGGCTGTGCTGCTGCGTTGGTGATAGCGCGGCGTGGTGAGTCCAGTCCTGCAGGCGGGTTTCCCGCCGTAGGGAACTGGCGAACCCGTAAGGGTCAGGGTAGGACTGAAAGATTACCCAAACGCCTTGATTCTTACTTCAATTCGCCAGAGGACAAATTGAAGTCGGGTGCTTGGACGCGGGTAGCTAAGCGAATTAACATTTGTGGCGGTTTTAATCGTCATAAATGGTATTTTCTTGGTATCAAACAGGCAAAGGCTAACTGCCTTTTGCACGGCAAGCTAAGGCAAACGAAAGCTCCTTGTGGGCGTGATACCGTGCAGGTCTTATTGACCCCTCATATCAAACAAAAACCCTGCGCGGTTGGTTCACTTGTCCTTAAGGGCTTCAATCCTTAAGTTTGCCCAAGTTTTGAGTAGCGCTAGTAAATTCTCTGCCCAGGTGAGTTAGTGGATTGATTCCGTGTTAATAATACACACACTACAAAATATTACGCCAGTGGTCACGATCGCATGAGTTGGGGAATGCGATCGATACTCAAACCTTAGCCATGAATGAAGCGCAATTATGACCGGAACGTTGACTTGGATTAACGTTCTGAACGGTTACGGTAAAACACAGTTAGCCTTCTCCTCCACATTTCCGACTGGCTGGCAGCAACGGGTGCAACTCTGAATATATAATTACAAAGTTGACAATTGCCTGTATAAAAAAAGGAAATAAAGTGAGAAATTTTCTGCCTTGCTCCAAGCTAATGAACACTATCATTCTCTTAATCAAGGCGAACTGCCTTCCTGGGAAAAAGGCGACTTTTTTGGGGCATAAGCTTTGGCAAACTAGTCTGGCACTGACAACGCTAGCTGGCTTGGGATTGATGGAATGTAGACCGACGACAGCCTACACTATCAGCTATACCATTACTGATTTGGGCGCACTTGATGACACACAAAGCCAAGCCAATAACATCAATGACATTGGTCAAATAGTCGGCATTTCTGGGTCTAGCATTTTCACGGCTACTGGGCAGGCAGTCTTCTGGTCTGGGAGAAATGACCAAATAAAAGCCTTGGGAACGCTGCCAGGAGATAGCGAAAGTATAGCCTACAAAATCAATAACTTGTCCCAGACAGTTGGCTTTTCTGGTACTGACACCGCACACGGTCAGGCGGTTCTATGGCAACATGGTCAACCCGTAAACTTGGGACGCTTACCCAACGATAGTGCCAGTATTGCCCTTAGCATTAACGACCGGAGTCAAGTAGTTGGCTTTTCCAGCTCAGATATCTTTGCGGCAGCTCCAGGACAGGCAGTGTTATGGCAGGATAACAAGATTATTCCCCTTGTCAGCCTACCGGGCGACACTATCAGCGTTGCATATGGCATCAACAATTGGACTCAGATAGTCGGTGCTTCTGCTACAAGTGAATCGCGCTCTCAGGCTGTGGTTTGGCAACATGGACAGATTAAACCTTTAGAAGCACTACCTGGCAATAACACGAACGTGGCGTTTAGTATCAACGATCGCAATCAGATTGTTGGCTTTTCCGGAACGGATGGGCTTCATGGTCATGCAGTACTGTGGCAAGATGGGCAGACAAAAGACTTAAGCTCATTAGAAGGTAGCAGCTACAGTGCTGCTCTGAGTATTAACAATAGGGGTCAAGTAGTAGGTGACTCATTAACTATTAGTGGACAGAGACACGCCTTCTTGTACACAGACAACGAGCTACTGGATCTCAACAACTTAATTCCTGCTAACTCTGGTTGGGTGTTAAACTCTGCCAACAGTATTAATAATCACAAGCAAATCGTCGGCTACGGCACAATTAATGGTCTGCCACACGCCTTTCTGGCAAAGCCAGTCGTGTCACACACATAATGCTTAATTTGTAAGCGTGTCTAAGTAAGTAGGCGCGAATAAACAGAACTATGTAAAGAAAAGTAAAACTCATAAGTTCGTTCGTAGTAAGCGCTGAGAGCGCTAAAGCGCTTACTACAAACCTTTAATTTTTTACGCCGACTTACTTAGCTACTTGTTTCGCGAAAAATATCCGCGAACACCTCTTTTTGTCCAAAGTTTAATACCTAAGAGGTCTACTACAATGGCAATAGTGGCGGATATAAGTTCGATGCGATCGCTGAAGGGATTCGTCGAAATTGAGAATTTGTCTGTCTCTTTTAAGCGGAAGGGTCAGACGGTGCAGGTTTTAGATTCTATCAATCTTCAACTCCGTCCTGGTGAATTTGCTTGTTTATTGGGACCGTCAGGCTGTGGGAAATCAACGATTCTGAATGCGATCGCTGGATTCATCAAGCCAACAAGCGGCTGTATTTTTGTTGACAAACAACAAGTCAAGACCCCTGGTGCTGACCGGGGTTTTGTTTTCCAGCAGTATTCTTTGTTACCTTGGAAAACAACATTTCAGAATGTCGAGTTTGGGCTGAAGATTCGGGGAGTGCCAAAATCAGAACGACAGGAGTTAGTGAATGATTACTTAAATCGAGTGGGTCTTTATAAGCACCGTCATTCCTATCCTTATCAACTTTCAGGAGGAATGCAGCAACGTGCAAGTATTATTAGAGCGTTAGTAAACTCCCCTTCAGTACTACTTATGGATGAACCGTTTGCAGCTTTGGACGCCCAAACACGTCAGATGATGCAAGAGCTATTGTTAACCATTTGGAGTACTCTAAAAACAACGGTGATTTTTGTTACCCACGATATTGAGGAAGCCGTTTTTCTAAGTGACAGAATCTTTGTCATGGGTTTTAATCCAGGTAATATCAAAGCGGAGATTGATGTATTTCTGGAACGTCCTCGTCATATAGATATTATATTATCGCCTGAATTTATCAAATTGAATCGACAAGTTTTTGAGTTGATTCGAGAAGAAACGCTCAAAAACATGGATTTAGATTAAGTACATAGGGTAGCCAAGAGATGTAGTATATGTAGGGTGCGTTAGGCGGCAGCCGTAACGCACCAAAGTGGTCAATTATGGTGCTTAGATTAAGTAGATAGGCGATAAAAAATAATTGTATTGTATATGTAGGGTGCGTTAGGCGGCAGCCGTAACGCACCAAAGTGGTCAATTATG
>CAZZYE010000124.1:0-1848 GCA_964658145.1 uncultured Stigonema sp. | reverse complement strand
GTGCGTTACGCTTCGCTAACGCACCCTACTAGAGAGGAATTCGGGGTGGATATTCAAATTAACACACAACGGATACAGACGGATGTTCTGGTCATTGGGGGGGGGACGGCTGGAACAATGGCAGCGATCAAGGCGAAGCAAGCTAATCCCGATGGTGATGTGCTGATTCTAGAAAAGGCAAACATTCGTCGGAGTGGTGCGATCGCCATGGGTATGGATGGTGTCAACACAGCCGTTATTCCAGGCAATTCAACCCCAGAACAGTATGTTCGCGAGGTAACCGTTGCGAATGATGGCATCCTGAACCAAAAAACAGTCTATCAAACTGGTAAGCTTGGCTTTGAGGTAATCCAAGAACTAGAAAGCTGGGGAGTTAAGTTTCAAAAAGACCCTCAAGGCAATTACGACTTAAAACAAGTGCATCGGGTGGGAAAATATGTATTACCGATGCCAGAAGGTAAAGATCTCAAGACGATTTTGACCCGTCAGGTGAAACGACATCAAGCTAGAGTCACCAATCGCGTCATGGCAACTCGCGTCTTGGTGAAAAATGGACGTGCGATCGGGGCAGTTGGGTTTGACGTGCGATCGGGGGATTTTGTCGTCATTCAAGCCAAGGCAGTGATTCTCTGTACCGGAGCCTGTGGGCGTCTGGGGCTGCCTCTGTCTGGCTACCTCTACGGCACCTATGAAAATCCCACGAATGCAGGGGATGGCTACTCGATGGCATATCACGCCGGAGCAGAGCTAACAAATATCGAGTGCTTTCAGATCAATCCATTGATCAAAGACTATAATGGACCTGCATGTGCTTATGTTGCTGGTCCCTTTGGTGCTTACACTGCTAATGCTGAAGGTCATCGCTTCATCCGGTGTGATTATTGGAGCGGTCAGATGATGCTGGAAGTTTGGAAGGAACTGAACTCTGGTAAAGGACCGATCCAACTTAAAATGACCCACCTAGATGAGGATACGATCGCTGAGATTGAATCCATTCTTTGGTCAAACGAGCGCCCTAGTCGTGGGCGGTTTCATGAAGGGCGCGGAGAAAATTACCGCACTCATGGCGTAGAAATGCACATTTCTGAGATTGGTTTGTGCAGTGGTCACAGTGCATCTGGCGTTTGGGTGAATGATTCGGCAGAAACGACTGTACCAGGATTGTATGCAGCAGGCGATATGGCAAGTGTTCCCCATAATTACATGATTGGGGCATTCGTTTCTGGACGATTAGCGGGCATCCATGCTGTAGACTACCTCCAAGATTTGGCGCATGAGGAGCCTGAATTAGACTTTTTGGAGGCAGAGAAAGCGCGGATCTATGCTCCGCTTACTCGCCCGAATGGAATTCCACATACGCAAGTGGAGTATAAATTGCGGAGATTTGTCAACGATTATCTACAGCCGCCTAAAGTCGGTCACAAGATGGAAATTGGGTTGAACTACTTTACCCGCTACAGCGAAACCTTGGACATGATGGGTGCCCACGATCCCCACGAACTCATGCGATGTATGGAGGTTCACTTCATCCGGGATTGTGCGGAGATGGCAGCACGGTCATCGCTGTATCGGAAGGAAAGTCGGTGGGGATTATACCACTATCGATTAGACTACCCGGAGAAAAATAATGAAGAATGGTTCTGCCACGTTAACTTGAAAAAGCAGGAGTCGGGAGAAATGTTTCTCTTTAAGCGCCAAGTAGAGCCATATGTGGTGGAGGTGGATCTGGAGAAAGAGGTCTACGATGTTGCAGTTCGCTAGGGTAGCTTATCTCATATCTTGCACCACCGCCTTGTTGCGAAAATCAGAGCAACAAAAAGCTTATGCTTTAGTAGGGTGGGCACTGCC
>CAZZYE010000123.1:0-12524 GCA_964658145.1 uncultured Stigonema sp. | reverse complement strand
TTACGGACTGAAGATCCCCCCAACCCCCCTTAAAAAGGGGGGCTTTTTCCCCCCTTTTTAAGGGGGGCTAGGGGGGATCAAAGCTTTAACACCAAGCTTATTGTATTAAGATTAGCATAATTGCGATCGCACCTTTTGTCATTTTTAGTGGCGATCGCATTCTAAATTTCTATTAACTTAATACGATTCTACTAGCTTGTACTGAGTTTCCTGGTGCATTTATGATGATTGATTCTGGACTGGAAAATCCAGCTTTTTTACGTATCCGCCGAATCTCTTTTTTAAAAAAGTCTTGATGATTTGATTCCAACCAATCTGGATTATTACCTTGGTAAAGGCAAATTTGCCATTGATAATAATATTTATTTTCTTCTCCGATCTCAACAAACTTGACTGCATCGCAACTGTAGAAAAAATTAACCCTACGCCGTAAAAAATGCTCCCATTGTTTAATTCCATCAACGTAAGAGGATTTTGGTAATTCCAAAGTTGGCAATTTTAAGTTTGGAGTACTCAGAGGTGTCTTATGAATACGAAAGTTAATGCTTTCCATTCCTTTAAGTTTGTTACAAGTGCGGCAGAGAGTTTGCAAGTTATCTAATAAGTGGTCGCCACCGTAGTACTTGGGAGTGATGTGGTCAACTTGTAGCAAGGATTTCTCGTTCTCGCTACAGCAAAGACAACGGAAACCGTCTCGCTGCTTAACCTTTCGTTTTATTTCATCAGATGGTTCTCGCGGTGGAGGATCTATGGAGATGACACTTGAGGGGTTAACTACTAGATTGTTCCCGCGACGTCTCTGACCTATGATCCACTCAACACAGGCATTGTATTGTGACTTAAAAAAGTTATAGTTGTAGTAAATAATTTTCCAGTAACGGTCTTGTCGGTGACAGTATTAACTTTAGGAACGTCAGTCCCCTCCGTTAGCATCCGAACGTTAATCAGCACATCTAGCTGGTCATTACGAAAAGCGTCTAAAACTTTGGCATTTTCGTCTCTATTTCGCTTGTTTCTGGCATCAGCACTGCCAGGGTCGGCATCAATATGAGAGTAAATGGTTCCGACTCTTATTCCTTTTTTTTGTTCCTCTAAGAATCCGCGCAACTGTTCGCATTGAAACCAGCGATCTGCGAAAATGATTGTTTTTCCGTAACGGTCTTTGTTATTGGCGTAGGTTTTGGCAATGAAGGCGTTGCGATCTTGATTTTCGGCTAGTTTCGTGATGATTTCTTCTGGTAAGTCTTGAAAGTCTTTCACCCATTTTTGGTACTTACTCTGATCAAATTCAGGAGTGAAAGTTGTGTGGCATGGTTCAAAAATAGGCTTTGCCAGAATTCCATCTGCCATAAGGTTTTGAGGGCGGATTTGGTAAAGGATGCCTTGTGGAAAAAGCTTTGTTAACCAACCGCGTTTTTTTTCATCTGTGTAGGTTGGAGTAGCAGTCAGCCCTAATAAGTGCATTTTTGGACAGCGATCGCGCAGTTCATTGATAAATTTACAATAACTAGGAGCTGGAGAGTGATGTGCCTCGTCAAAAACAACAAAGAGTTTATTTCCAGCGGATTGAAGGAAGTTGTCTAGCTGGGGAACTTTGTTCTGGTAGGCACGAGTTATAGTCTGGAGTGTGCAAATTAAGACATCATCACTCTTATTAATGTAAGCAGGAGTGAAGTGTCCCTTTGTACCGGAAACCACTCTTACGTTTAACTGCTGTTTGTTCTGAATCAGCTTGACCTCTGACTCTAGACTGTAAAAGGCTTGCTCTAGCAGATGGTGGGTATGTGCTAGCCACAAAACTTTATAACTATCGGAAAGCGCCTCTCTACAGAGGAAACGAACAGCCGTGAAGGTCTTGCCGCCTCCAGTTGGTAAAGCCAAGATGCCACCAGCGTTACTATGTTTCTCCTGAAACCACTTATATAGCTTGTCTAATGCTTGGCACTGGTGGGCGGCAGGTTCTTGAGGCTGTTTCTGTGTTTTTGTGAGGTCGTATGTACGAAAAAAGCTGATTTTTTGTTGCTCAGACATATTTCCAGGACTCTACTTTGTCTAGGGACTAGGGCTGCACAGCAGATACTACTGCGTTGTCTTCACCCGTTCCTGTCTTAAAGTTCCCATAATGTCTGAAATATTAACATTTATAACGAGTGCGATCGCCCACTGCACTAGCTACTTCAACTCAATTCAATAACATCAAAAGGCTTAGAATTACCAATAAGGTAGACATAAAAGTCAGAGTCTAAAGTAAGAATCTGGTTGATTTCAAGACTCTCAGCCGCAAGGACTAATGTAGCATCTGCAAGATCCATAGGACAATCTCGATATTTTTCAATGAGTTGAAATAGTCGATTGTAATCCTCTTGACGAATTTCGTATATTATCAACAAGCCCTCAAGTAAAAGCTTACCAAGCTGGTTTTGCATAACCCACCCGCCTTGGCGGTATGCAAGATACATTGCTTCTGAAAAATAAGACCATGTTGTAGTAAGTGATTTTGAAAGTTTTCTTACGGCCTCACGGCAGGGCTGATGCTTGGGCTGTTTTTTATCAACTAAGGCAAGAAGAGGACCAGCATCACACAGCGTCATAGAATTAGCCCTTGCTTCCTATACTTTTCAATGAGGGCTTGTTCATATTCATTAGATTCTGCAATAGATGCTTCAGGCTCTAGCCGATCTACTTCTAAAAACCAGCGATCCCATGCTACAACCAAGTCTTGCTCGCTACTTGGAACTAGCAGTTTAGCTTCATCAAATGCAATACCTCGACGTGCAAAATATTTGTGAATATTGATTTGAATAAATAAATCTTTAAGTTCTTCAGCAATTTCTTGGGGTGGGTTTCCTGATAAAGCGATCGCAATCAAACGTTCTGCGGTGTGAACGTCACCACAGTCAATTGCAAGAGTTGCAGCGCTACGATGTAATACAGAACGGGTTGGCTCTGCCTCTAGATTACTGGCTACCAATTCAGTTGCTAGCAGTTCTTTTTCAAACGCTTGCCTAAACAATTGTTCAGCCTTTTGGAGGTTACCTGTAAGTTTAGCAACCTGTGCCGTCTGCGCCAAATCCATTGCTTGTTGATGTAACTCTTGAATCTGACTCATTTTTTCAAGGGTGAAAGCTAAAGGGTTACTGAACTCAACAACCGCGATGTAGCATTTAGTCTGTTACCTGTTTCCCCGAAGTTCGCATTCAAACTTCGGGGGCGTCGTGGTTCCTTGCTCGGTTAGCTGTGAGGTTAATATCCGCCTTCCTCTTCGTACTCTGGCTGTTTTTCCTTAACTGTCTTAGGAATATTCACTGGCTTTGGCGGCTCATCATCCCAAGCATCCCGATCTAAATCGGCGTCATAATCGCTGTATTCGTCGGCGGATTGCTTGTTTTGATAAGGAGCGGGTTCATAACTTGGTTGTTTTTGATACCTATCTTTGCCAGTTGCCTCACTCCAATTATCTTCTTCGTCCTCTTCGTACTGAATAGGCTCATACTGCTGTGCTTTCATCACCTGACGCTGGGGACGTTCTTCTTCTATGTAGTCCTCTTCCCATTCTTCCCGTGCTACAGGTGCGTCGGCGCGAATTCTCTGCTTCGGTTGCTCTAATGGCACTCCTGGGGGCAGCTGATTTGTTGCTGGAACTGTACGAGGAGTATAACTGCTGTATTCTTCGTCGCCGTCACGATCCCAAGGCGCTTTGCCGATCCCCATGCGCTCCAGTAACCCGACAGTTAACTGGTTCACGCGCTCTTCGGCTCCTTCAAACACAATCAATCTGTTGGGACCAGTGCTGACGATTTCGTCTACCGACATCTCGTAGGTACTTAAAAATTGGTCGGGAATTTGCGGTAGTCCCAAAGAAGCGATCACAATAGAGTTAATCTTACCTGTTTCGCCATTGAACTTAAAGCCCCGGACTTTACCTAATACTTCACCAGTTTCTGTAATCACTTCCCAGTTAATCAGGTTACTGAAGGCTTCAGTGTCAAGATCTTCAATCGCATCCTCGTTATCAACCAGGATTACATCTCCAATTTGGTTGATATTGTTGAGGTACATGTAGCGTGGTATACCAGAAACTGAGATCAGGCTGTCTCGCAAGCTAAGAGCCACAACCTCTCTTTGGTCAATATCGATCCACAGCTGACTCACGATTCCTAGACGCTTGCCGTTATCGCGGGTGATCACCTGGGTGTTTAAAATATCGGAACGCCTAATAATTTGTTCAGAGGTCATTGCTATAACGAGTCCTGATCTCTAATTCGGTTAATCTACACACTATTATTAACAAAAACTCAAGCAGATGTATGATCTGTTTTCAACTTAATTCCCAAAACTTGAGTATAAGCTCCTCTTGCTTGAGTGACGCCGATTGTGCGTTCGGCTGATTCTATCATCGGGCGACGCAAGCTCACAACTATAAATTGTGCTTGTTTTGCCTGTTGTTTGATCATTTTAGCTAATCGTTCCACATTTGCCCCGTCCAAAAACATATCAACTTCGTCAAAAGCGTAAAATGGTGATGGACGGTAGCGTTGCAGGGCAAAGATAAAGCTTAAAGCAGTGAGAGATTTTTCTCCTCCGGACATAGAAGCAAGTCGCTGTACGGGTTTGCCCTTAGGGTGTGCAACTAAATTAAGTCCGCTGTTAAAAGGATCTTCTGGATTGTCGAGTTGCAGGTAGCCATCACCTTCAGAAAGGATAGCAAAAATTGATTGAAAGTTTTCATTGACCGCATCGAAGGCTTCTTTGAATGCGCGTTGTCGCAAAGTGGTGAAATTCTCAATCCGCAACAGTAATTCTGTGCGTTCTGCTTCTAACGTCTTTAATTTTTCACTAAGTTGCTCTAGGCGATTTTGGGTGCGCTCATATTGTTCTAAAGCCAGCATGTTGACTGGTTCCATTGCTTGCAGGCGTTTAGAAAGCGATCGCAATTCTTTTTGCAGTTCTTCTAAATCTACCTTATTTGGTACCTCCGGCAGAGGATTGGGCAATTCCGCCGACACATTTTGTAACTGTAATTTTAAGTTTGCCAGTTCTTCCCGCCGCGTCTGCTGGGTTTCTTGGAGTTTTTGCAGTTCCCATTCCAACTGTTGTTGACGCTGCTGATGCGATCGCAATTCTTGTTCTGTGGCGTCGCGTTTGTGTTTCTCCTCTCCCAAACTCGCTTCCATATGACTGATCTGGTGGCGCGTTTGGGCAATTTGCTCAGCAAGCGTTGTCATTTGTGTAGAGACACGATCAATCGCGTCTCTACTTGATGTCTGTTGGGTCTGGTATTCTGCAACACGCTGCGAACCTTCTTGGATTTTCTCTTGGAATCGCTGCTGCTGATTCTCCAAATTTTTTAATTTTTGCTCAGAGCCTCTTAATTCTGCCTCTACTTGTTGCAATTGTTGCTCTTGGACTTTGATCGTTCCTTGGATTTGTTGCCATTCTTGGGGAGTTTGCGACTGTTCTAACTCCGTTAAAGCTTGGCGCAATTGTAGCAATTGTTGCTCTTTATCTGGTAATTCCCGATCCAAAACTTCTAAGCGGGATTGGACGGTGGCTAATCTTTCCCTGTTTTGGGTCAGTTGCGATCGCGTTGCTGACAATTGTACACTTAAACTCTTAATCTCTTTTGAAAACTGCTCCAACTGTAGCTGGTGTTCTCGCCGCGCCTGTCGTGCTTCTGTTAGTTCCTGCGTTAGTTGTTTTGTTCTTTGAGAAAGAAAGTTTATCGCCTCGTTACAACGGTCTAAAATTCGCTCAATGTCGCTCAAGCGATTTTTCAACGTGGCTACTTCCTCAGACTCCGTCGCTTCCACTGTACCAAACCGCAACGCGGAACGCTGGGTAACGCTTCCACCAGTCATTGCGCCACTGGTTTCTAACAATTCCCCTGACATGGTGACGATGCGATATAGTCCCAACTGCTTACGCGCTTGCTCTATGGTATCAAATACTACCGTATTCCCAAAAACGTAGGCGAATACATCCCGATAGCGGCGATCGCACTCGATTAAGTTAACAGCATAGTTGATGAAGCCGTTGGCGTAACGCAGCGTTGCATCTTGGGTAAATTTTGGCGCGTGAATTTTATTCAGCGGTAAGAAAGTCGCTCTGCCAGCACGTTTTTGTTTGAGTAATTCAATTCCTGCTGCTGCTATGCTGTCATCTTCCACCACAATCTGCCCCAGACGCCCACCGGCGGCAATTTCCAAAGCCAGTTGATAGCGAGGTTCCACCCGTCCTAACTGCACAACTAAACCACAAATACCAGGTATTCCCGATTGTAGGATGACTTTACTTGCTTGGGTGCCTTGCGCTTCTTGCTGTGCTGCGAGTTGCGCCTCTAGTTTATCCAAGGAGCGTTGTTTTTCCCGTTGCTCTTGCAATAAGCGCTTTTGGGTTTCCTGTTGGATTTGCAGTTCTTGTTCTGTGGCTGATAGAGTTTCGGCTAAGGTTTGAATGGGTTCACCAGCAGCGTTAAACTCAGTTTCAGTTCGACTACACTCTGCTTGTTTTTCCGCTAATTGAGGTTCTAAAGTTTGAGTTAGCTGGGTTTGCTCTTGGATTTGCTGCTGTAGTTGGTTATAGCGCTCTCTTAGTTGTGCTTGCTCTGTGCGTTGAGGTTCGACGGTTTGCAGCAACGTTTCGATTTGGCGGTTGAGGACAGTTTGTTGCTGTACCCAAGCTTCTGAAGCCGATGCAATTTCCGCTGCGGCTTCACGGGAATTTTCTAAAGCTTGTCGCGCTTCTTCTCGTTGCGGTTGTAGAGACGCGAGATCTCGCGTCTCTACAATCTGTTGTTGTGCTAGTTGTTCTAAGGAATTCTGGTGTTGTTGAATTTCTTGCTGTTGTTGAGCCTGACGCTTTGCAGTTTCTTGTGTGGTGGTTTCTAGTTCTGTTAAAGAGCGCTGGAGTTGTTTGCGTTCTGCTTCTTGGGTGGCTAGAGTAGATTGTACCGCTAAAAGTTGGTCTTCTCCCAATGCTTTCACATGGGTGTTGAGTTGATCTAGTTGGACAGTTTTTTGGGCGATTTCTGTGTTGATGGTCGTGAGTTCAGTTGTGAATTCACTCTGATTGCGATCGCCAGTTTGAATTTGTGTCGTTAACTTTTCTTGTTGTTCTTGTAGAGAACGCCATGCTAAAACCGCTTCCCAAGATTGTTTTTGTTGAAATTCGCTCTTGAGTTTTTGGTATTTTTCGGCTTTGGCGCGGTCTTGCGCGAGGCGATCGCGCTGTCCGGTTAATTCTGTCTCAACAATCCGACAACTATCTTCTTTCTCCTTAACTTCGTCTAAAGTTTTTTTGGCTTGGACAATCTTGCGATCGTACGCCGCCACCCCTGCCAATTCATCAATTATTTCCCGCCTCTCCCGTACGTTCATGGAAATAATACTAGTAACATCCCCTTGTAGCACGACGTTGTAGCCTTCCGGATAAACCCGTAGTGTCTCTAGTTCCTCATGTAATTCTGTGAGGGTGGAGGGGATGCCGTTAATGTAATAATTTGATGTGTAAGTCCCTTGTGGGGTGACTCGTAGTTTTCTAGTTACACTCCATTCTCCGCCGCTTTGGGGACGGATTTTTGCTTTGCGATTTTCCTCCTCTTCCTCTACTTCCGTACAGACGTTCCGGCGGAACGTCTCTTCTTCTATTTCCGATTCGGGGGTTTCCTCCTCAACAATGGAGATGACAGGGGGAATTTCCAGTTCATCCTCTGGGGAATGATCTGACAAATCAAATGTCACCGTGACACTAGCTTCAACGGCGGAACGTGATTTGCCCATTTGGGTGTTGTTTACTAGGTCGGGTAGGCGATCGGCTCGCATTCCCTTGGAACTGGCAAGTCCGAGGCAAAACAGCAGGGCATCTAGGATATTCGATTTACCGGAACCATTTGGTCCCGAAATGACAGTAAACCCCGATAGCAGGGGAACTTGGGTGGTACCCCCGAAGGATTTAAAGTTGGTGAGTGCCACGCGCTTTATATAGACCATAGGCAGGCGCTGGTTAACTGGGGAGACTGAAGTTCAAGTGTACCAATAAAGTTCTCAAGCGGTGAGGGGATGAAGATTATTGAACCGCAGAGGCGCTAAGGACGCAGAGGAGGAGGAGGGGAGGAGAGTTTAGTAGTTTGTTGATTAGGATAATTGTGATAGGATTAAAGGTAATACTTTTTAAGTAGTTGAACAGAATTAATTACACAACGTCCGCCGCGAATGGAGCGAAGCGCGTAGCGATCGCCATCATAGATACGAACCGCCAACCGCTTGATCAGGTTGTGGAGATCATTCAAAGTCAAGTCTTACCAAATTTGGTCGAGGCGTAAGTCTAGAAGTTAAAGAGGACGTTGCCCAACTATTATTTGCTGGGTAAACCTTTGAGGTAAGTTTGCTCGCTCTACTGTAATTTAATATTTACTTTGCTGCAAGTTGGCGTAGACGCGAAGCGCGAAGCGGTAGCGACGAAGGAGCGCCATTTCTTGAGGATCGCTCAGAGCAGTGTTATCAGGGCGTATTCGATGAAACTCGAATCCCAAAGCTTCAATTTTTTCCTGATATTCTTTGTGTGTCGCAAATACTACATCATGACCACGCTTCCGTAATTCAAGCGCGATCGCAATTTTGGGATGCAGATCACCAAAAGAACCAATGGTGGTTAAAATAATTCGACTCACGATTTTGCCTCTCGTTCAGCAACACTTGCATAGACACGATTGCTTAATCCTAAACCTTCGCTGCCCCACCAACAAAGTTGAGATACCACCCCAACCGAGATTTGAAGCAGCCCAACGGTGCGGTTCAGCGGCGACAGATTAACCCGAACAATAGACGAGAAGACTTTGTACGTCCGCTGCAACCGAATTGTTCTGCCACTGCAACGTTGAGCTTGCATAGTAATCGTTTCTTCCATGACTTACGGCAAGAGCATTTTGCCCAGATGCAATAATAGTTATTAGAAAAGAGGAATCTAGCAATGACAACCACTTTAGACGCCAGCAATCTCAGGCTGAAAGATGTTCAGCGCCTTTTGAAATTTGAAGAGCAGTTGAATGACTCATTTACATCCTTATTATCACTAGAAAATCTTACAGAATTTGAGCAGCAAGAAATACAGGAAATCCGTAAGCTCTTCCGTGAATACTACGCAGCAGGTAAAATCTCTGAAGGTCAAATAAAATTTCTCTTCCTTGCGCCATTAATGAAGTTAGCTGGCTTTTATCAGCCCAGCATTAAGATTACCCTAGAAGAAAATATTGCGGCGATTTCAATCGTTGATGAAGATACGAATATCAAAGGCAGGATGGATATTTTGGCTGTTAACAAGACTCAAGGAAAAACAGTAACAACACCCTTTTGGATACTTGTGCTTGAAACTAAAAATAGTAGTGTTAACGCCTCAGAGGGATTGCCTCAACTACTCACTTATGCATATCCAAGTTTCAAGCAGCAAACATCAGTTTGGGGACTGACTACCAACGGAATGGATTATCAGTTTGTCTATATGCAACAAGGAAATCCCCCAATTTATCAACTATTGCCAAAACTAGACATAACTCGCCCTGAATCGTCTATTGAGTTACTGCAAGTTCTCAAAGCAATCCGCCAATAATATAAATAATGTTCAACACAATTCGTTGCCACCCAAACACCCAATGTGGTGTTAGACCGCACTGTAGCTACTATCCAAATTATGAAGATACTGCTCGATAATCGGTCTGTCCGGTGGACTTAACTCCTTCGGCAGTTCCCTCAGATCGAAGAAACGTACTTCATACGCCTCGTCCTTGTCTGCCTTCATTTCTCCTCTGAACCGTCGTGCGGTGTAAACCGCCACTACGTTAACAACGACATCACCATTTGGACACTCATAAATCAGATCCTGTCCGGAAAATACTCCGAACCATTCTAGCTCATCTAGCTCTAAGCCCGTCTCTTCAAGAACTTCACGCCTAGCAGTCTCCTCTAAAGATTCGCCAATCTCCATGATTCCACCAATAAGCCCCCATTGATGATTATCCTTGCGGTGTTCAAGCAGCAGACGATTTTGTTCATCAATAATCAACACAGCAGCTCCGGCAAGGATCAAGGGTCGATGTCCGACCAGAGAGCGAATTTCTTGAACATAACTCATCTTTAGATTGCTTAATCTTTGATGCTTACTGACAATAACATAACTGCCGCCTCACAGACCAATACTGCTCGGTAATCGCAATTTATTTACCGATAAACCCTGTAGAGACGCGAAATTTGAGCCAGCGCGCATGAGGAGGGTTTCCCGACAGAGGCGACTGGCGTCGCGTCTCTACACACCTGAAATCCTAACCAACAACCAAAACCTTTGCAGTATTGCCTCACAGACAACCTCATTTTGCGTGAAATTGAGCAAGACTTGAGTAGATGGTATGAGCATTCTTCCTGGTACAAGTAAAGTACTGAAATGTGGATAAAGTCTAGCTGTAAAAGCATTTAGCCCAACTGCGATAATAGTTGTTAGAAGAAAGGAATCAAGCAATGACAACCACTATAGACACCAGAAATCTCAGTTTGGAAGATGTTCAGCGGCTTTTAAAGTTTGAAGAGCAATTGAATAACTCCTTTACATCATTATTATCTCTGGAATCTCTAACAGAATTTGAACAACAAGAAGTGTTGCAAATCCGCAATTTATTTCACAGTTACTACGCAGCAGGTAAAATCTCGGAAGGGCAAGTAAAATTTCTCCTGCTTGCGCCGTTAATGAAGTTGGCTGGCTTTTATCAGCCCAGTATTAAAATAACTCTAGAAGAAAATATTGCTGACATCTCAGTGGAAGATGAAGACACAATCATCAAAGGACGCATGGATATTTTGGCTGTTAACAAGCCGCAAGGAAGAACAGTAACTACCCCCTTTTGGATACTGGTGATTGAATCTAAAAATACTACGGTTGATTCGATGGAGGGTTTACCACAATTGCTTACTTATACTTATAAAAGTCTAGAGCGTCAAACATCAGTTTGGGGATTGACTACTAACGGAATGCGGTATCAGTTTGTCTATATTCAGCAAGGAAATCCTCCTACTTATCAACTATTGCCAGATCTCAGCCTGATTCGCCCTGAATCGTCTATTGAGTTACTGCAAGTTCTCAAAGCAATCCGCCAACAATATAATACAATACCGTTCAGTTAAGGCTTTGATCCCCCCTAACCCCCCTTAAAAAAGGGGGGTTAGGGGGGATCAAAGCCTTAACACCAAGCGTATTGCCTTATAGCTGGATACATAAATTTAATCTATTGATTTAATCAATAAAAACATTTTGTTTTATCGATGCCATTCGAGTATAGTGAAGTTAACACTTTTACAGGACGAGATAACGCTGTTAATCAGCCTGTAAAAACTGTCCAGCTTGTACTATAATATAAGGCTGCTATGAATCAGAGCCTTGCGAAAACAAATTATCATGTTGTTCACACAAGTCCAGGACGCATCCGCATTAGCGTTCCCCAACTGAATAACGATTGGGAATACACTAATAAACTTGAGCAGTTGCTTAATTCGCTTGATTTTGTTGTTAGGGTGCGGCTCAACCCCTCCGCCTATTCGATCGCAATCCGCTACGAAGCCAGTGCCATTTCAGATCAAACTTTTCTGGAGCAGATTGCCACTTGTTTTCAGCAAGCAGTTGTAACAAATATCAATCAGCACAATCAAAAGTTTACTAAAGCATCTGATACAAAAGCTGATAGCGTTAGCGAAGCGTTAGCCGGTACTCCGGCGTCAGCGTTAGCGAGTACTCAATCGTCAGAAAATCTGGCAGGCAAGATAGGAGGCGAGGTTGTTGGAGGGATTGTTGGAGGCGTTATTGGTCAACTCTTACTTGGACCCATTGGGGAACGTATAGCTTCAGAGGTGATGGGTCGTGCAGGGGGATTGATTGGAGAATCTGTCAGTAAGGAAATAGCTGATGTGGTGGGACTTTTACAGCACCTAGAGTGCCAATCCACAAAGAAGATGAAACCAGTCACACATCAGGTAGACCAGCTACAGAAAAACCAATTTGACCAGCCTCAAGTAACAGGCTTAACAGCATCTCAACTGGCAAAGTTGTGGCAGACAAACAGCAGCACCATTAGCGCCCAGGCAGATAATGGAGTTATGGCTTTTGAGTGCTGGACTCAAGAACAATACAGTATCCGGTGGACTTTCTTGCTGTGCGATCCGGCAAACCCAAAATCTGAAAAGCTGTTTTTCCCGTGTGGCGGAATTGAGAAAGAAACTCCAGCCACGTCTTGTCCACCCCCCTAAAGTTCCCTCCTTGTTAAAGATTTTCTTCGTCGTCGAAGCTGGCATGAATTGTATCAACCTTCTCCTGCATTCGCTCTCGCAAATCTTGGGGAACGCAACCTTTGGACGAAAAACCATCCACAACCAATAGCTAAATACAGCAAGAATAGGTAAGGGAAGACATAGGGAACAGGGAACTCTTAACAGGGAACAGGGAACAGAAAAGAAATTAGCCCCGAAGATCAAGGGTACTTGCACCATAAT
>CAZZYE010000122.1:0-12524 GCA_964658145.1 uncultured Stigonema sp. | reverse complement strand
ATTCATAATTCATCATTCATCATTCATTGACTAATTCCAATCTTCTTCTTCTTTTTTCCCACGACTTTTGTAAATTCCGCCAACGCTGTGAAGCTGGCGGGTTTGCTCATAAAGTTCTGCTTCGGTAAGGTTCCACTGTTGCAGGACTTTATCTAAGTCTCGTTGGATGTCTCTCGCACCAGGGAAGCCTTGATAACGAATTCGTAGTCTAGCTAGTTCTGCTAAGTTATAGTTTGTCGCCTCTTGAGCCAATAAATTATCCACGAGTAAGCGATCGCGCATGTATTGGGGATGCTGTTGGTCTTTACTTCCAGATACTTCAGTCATGTTGAATCCTAAGTCTTGGCGGTATTACTGAGTAGTCAATAGTCCAGAGTCCATAGTCCAAGGGTTTTTGACTATTGACCATTGATACTCAGTACTTAGTACTGATAGTAGACGGCAACTACACCTTCAACCTTACGGCTCTCCCTACTGCCAGTTAACTTTAAATAAAGATACATTATCCTTAAGAAAAGTAGATAAAAAGTTCAGGTGAGAATGAAATTTATCTCACCCAGAGCCCAAGCAGCTAGGGAGCAATAACCCGTTATGTTTGAACACTTCACTTCCGAAGCAATTAAAGTAGTTATGCTAGCCCAGGAGGAAGCACGACGCCTGGGACACAACTTTGTAGGAACTGAGCAAATTCTCCTAGGGTTAATTGGAGAAGGAACAGGGGTTGCTGCCAAAGTGCTGACAGAATTGGGCGTAACCCTCAAAGACGCACGTCGCGAAGTAGAAAGAATTATTGGTCGGGGTTCGGGCTTTGTGCCAACAGAAATTCCCTTTACCCCCAAGGTGAAAAGCCTGTTCGAGCAATCGTTTAAAGAAGCTCGCACTTTGGGACATAATTACATTAGTACTGAACACTTACTCTTAGGATTGACCGAGGCTGGTGAAGGCGTTGCTGCCAAAGTCCTACAAAATCTGGGGCTTGAACTCTCGCAAGTCCGCACCGAAGTCATTCGTTACCTAGGAGAAGTTGCATCTGTGAGCCCTGGTGGCCGTGGTGGTCAACAAAGACGCAACCAGGCACTTAGCATAGAGGAATTTGGTAGAAATCTGACCAAACTAGCAGCAGAAGGCAAGCTTGACCCCGTAGTCGGTCGTGAGAAGGAAATTGAGCGTGCCATCCAGATTCTGGGTCGGCGGACTAAGAACAACCCTGTATTGATTGGGGAACCAGGAGTAGGGAAAACAGCGATCGCCGAAGGTCTAGCCCTACGCATTGTTAACCAGGATGTACCCGACATTCTACAAAACAAGCAAGTCATCAGCCTCGATATGGGGTCGGTGGTAGCAGGTACTCGCTTTCGCGGCGATTTTGAAGAACGCCTCAAGAAAATCATGGAGGAGATTCGCTCTGAGGGAAATATCATCCTAGTGATAGATGAAGTTCACACCTTGGTTGGTGCTGGCGGCACGGAAGGTGGTATGGACGCAGCCAACATCCTGAAGCCAGCATTGGCACGAGGTGAACTTCAGTGCATAGGAGCAACTACCCTCGACGAGTATCGTCAGCATATTGAGCGAGATGCAGCCTTAGAGCGTCGTTTTCAACCAATTATGGTCGGAGAACCCTCGGTAGAAGAAACAATTCAGATTCTACACGGCTTGCGCTCCGCTTACGAGCAGCACCACAAAGTGAAAATTTCTGATGCAGCACTCGTTGCAGCAGCTAATTTGTCAGACCGCTACATTAGCGATCGCTTCTTACCCGATAAAGCGATCGACTTGATTGATGAAGCAGGTTCTCGCGTTCGTTTGCGCAACTCCCTGGTTTCTGAAAATCGAGAAATGAAGCGCGAACTGGTACAAGTTAATAAAGCAAAACAAGAAGCAGTCAGAACACAGGATTTTGACAAAGCTGGACCCCTGCGCGATCGCGAGTTGGAACTCGAAAAACAACTGCTTGCAGAACCCCAAAACGATAAGACTGTTAGCAGTCCCATCGTCGATGAGGAAGACATTGCTCAAATCGTTGCCTCTTGGACTGGCGTCCCAGTCAACAAGCTGACTGAATCTGAGTCAGAGTTGCTTCTACACTTGGAAGACACTCTCCACCAGCGTCTCATCGGTCAAGAGCAAGCAGTTACTGCTGTTTCCAAAGCCATACGTCGCGCCCGCGTTGGGTTAAAGAACCCCAATCGTCCCATTGCTAGCTTTATCTTCTCTGGTCCTACCGGAGTAGGTAAGACAGAATTAGCGAAAGCATTGGCTTCCTACTTCTTCGGTTCCGAAGAAGCCATTATTCGCCTAGATATGTCCGAATTCATGGAACGCCACACCGTCTCCAAACTTATTGGTTCGCCTCCTGGTTATGTAGGATACGACGAAGGTGGACAACTTACTGAAGCTGTACGGCGTAAACCATACTCAGTGGTGTTGTTTGACGAAATCGAGAAAGCACACCCCGATGTATTCAATATGCTGCTACAGATGTTGGATGACGGTCACCTGACTGATGCCAAAGGTCGGAAAGTGGACTTCAAGAACACGCTGTTAATTATGACTTCCAACATCGGTTCTAAGGTGATTGAGAAAGGTGGTGGTGGTCTAGGCTTCGAGTTTAGTCAAAATGAAGCCGAAGCTAGTTACAACCGCATCCGGACACTGGTAAACGAGGAACTAAAAGCTTACTTCCGTCCAGAGTTCCTCAACCGTATTGATGACATGATCGTCTTCACTCAGTTGAAGAAGGATGAAATCAAGCAAATCGCTGAGATCATGCTACGCGAAGTTTTTGGTCGCTTAACTGAAAAGGGAATCACTCTAGAAGTTACCGAAAGCTTTAAAGATCGTGTGGTCCAAGAAGGCTATAACCCCAGTTACGGTGCTAGACCATTGCGTCGGGCGATCGTGCGCCTCTTAGAAGATTCTCTGGCTGAAGCTTTGCTGTCTGGTCAAATCACACAAGGCGATACTGCTATTGTTGATGTTGACGATGACGGTCAGGTAATAGTACGTAGCGAAGAGAAACGAGAGTTGTTACTCGCTAATGTAGGCTAAAATTCATACCGTCTCACTCCTTGCCCCCCGATATTTGGGGGGATCACCTCTAGCAAACATTAGGTGAAATAGTATTAGTAATTTTTACCCTTGGTAGCAATGCCAAGGGTTTTTTATCTAGGGGTACTCCCAATACGGTTCGGATAAGATGATTTCCTTATTTACAACCCATGTAGAGACGTTGCAGTGCAACGTCTCTACACGCATAGATTTTTCACGAATTACCTTAACCAAACGGTATTAGAGGTACTACTGTAGGAGCGCCCCTACATCATTTTTTTGATTCAGTGGTGGATTTAGTGGCTTATCTAACTCAACTTGTTTACGCGGGAAGAGGGTTGTCTTTAATTGCTTGAACGTGGTTTGGGGGATGTCGGCGTCTGGCGAATCGTCAGCAAATCCTTGAGAGCCCGCACCGTTTTATCTCCCAGTCGCCAGTTACTGGTCGCTCCGTCGCTAAATACCAACTTCACTTGTAACGTCTTGTTCGGGAGTTGGGCTATGGCATCCGCGAGTTGAGAAATATCAAATCTACTGCTGCCAGCGCTACAGGTGACGGGATTGCGGTAGAGTGACTCATCATTGTAACCGAAATTGTCCAAGTTACCCCACAAGGGATCTATGCCGTTGTAAAATTGGTTATTTTCCCAGAAGGGATCTATTTCCTGGTAGGAATAGCCAGTTTGGAGAAATTTTTGCTGGGCAGACGTTGCCTTGATCCGCCGATCAATCGTGACTAAGGGTTGGTCATTGTTCATCAGCACTATGCTGGTCAAAGAAGTACCACGATCTGCAAGTGACTGATCGGGCAGGCAATACCGTACACCTACATGAAATCTGCTTCGATCTGGATTTTCGATCCAGAGGGTTGAAAATCCTAGAGCGGGGTTATCACCCTTAAAGTCATGGTCTTTCACAGCGTAAGCCGAGCCGGTAAAAAACACCCGGCTGTAGGGAGCCTTGCTAATTGAAGTTGCAGTGGTGGGAACTGCTTGAACTGGTGGCTGAAAAACTGCTACCGCGCACAAGACTGCGAAGGAACTGCACACACTCGCCCATTTTTGGGGGCGCCAGCATAGTTTTTTGCTCATGAACGCCTTTGATCTTTCGCCTAAATTAGTAACCTGATCAAAGTTGAAAGTCTCTTCATCGTCAAAAAAAACTGGCTTATTGGTCATATTAGTTTTTCTTCGCGCTCATTACTGCTGCTTGCCGTCATGAAAGCTGTTTAAGATGGCTATCACATCTTTCATTAAACCATCTCCTGTTTTTGCAACACAATCTAACCTATTGAGATGCAGACTCCTTCGCTAACATCTATGAAGCTTGTTCACCCTCAACAGCATTATCGATAAAATCAGAGACAAACGCCCAACCATTGATCGCATCTTTGATAAAACCAGCTACAGGTACTGCAATGAGTAATCCCAGCACTCCGCCAATATAGGTTCCTACCAGTAAAGAAATTACCACCCATATGGGTCTGATTCCTGTAAAACTACCCAAAAGCCGGGGTGCGATCGCCTGGTCAATTAATATAGAAATCCTATTTGATTTGTGAAAATTCTCCGCCTTAGAAACCCGGTTTCGTAAAAGTTACCGGTGAGTCCAGCGCTCTCCGGCGGGAAACCCGCTCCCAGGCGACTGGCGATAGCGGAGCGTTAGCGACGCTCGTAGCGTCACCCGAAGGGGTTTCTGGTATGTTCACGCTCTCCTCCACGGATTGCTATAGAAATGCCAGGATATTTTTTCTGTGTGGGAGTGAAGCGCGCTTCACCGAATTAAGGGGCTTGAGATCCAGTTCTATACCGACTTGCTTTTTCCATTGCCCTTTGAGTAGGCTTATTACCTGCGTGTTTTTCAACATTTTCCCAATCTACCAGCTCTAACACAGCGTCTAACACATCCGAGAGATTACAGTGCTGCTCATAGGCAATACGCCTTAAAATTTCGTGATGTTCAGGCTTGATGTACACAGGCTTTCTTTGCGTCGGTGTCATTTTCCGCATTTTCGGTATGTTTAACCCATAGTATAACTTAGCTAATTAGCTACTTGACAAATAGCTAATTAGCTATTTAAATAAGGAAAGGGATAAACAATGAGCAAAATCATCTCAATGTGTCGATGGAAAAAGCGATAGTTGCACTATTTTCAGGCTGCGGAGGTTTAGACCTAGGTTTCCGTAAAGCTGGTTTCAATGTCGTATGGGCAAATGAGTATGACAAAGATATTTGGGAGAGTTACGAAAAAAACCATCTGGATACAGTTCTTGATAGGCGAGACATCCGCGAAATTCTGAGCGCAGAAATCCCTGAATGTGTAGGAATTATCGGTGGTCCTCCTTGTCAAAGTTGGAGTGAAGCAGGTAGTCAGCGAGGAATCAATGATGAACGCGGCAAATTATTTTTAGATTATGTTCGGATTCTAAAAGATAAACAACCTTTATTTTTTTTAGCTGAGAATGTCTCTGGTATGCTTCACAAAAAGCATCAAGTAGCATTAAATAATATCATTGCCGCATTTGAAGAAGCTGGCTACGTTATTTCATATAAGTTACTAAACGCGATCGGCTATAATGTCCCCCAAGACAGAAAGCGCGTAATTTTCATTGGTTATCATGTTGATTTAAAAAAACGTTTCAATTTTGGCTTGGTGAAGCAGTCTGCCCAAATTCCCACGTTACGAGAAACAATTTGGGATTTGCGAGAGTCTGCAGTTTCGGCTTTAGGTACTAACAAGACAAATGGGGAGTCTTGCCACGTTCCAAACCATGAATATATGACAGGTGGTTTCTCCAGTATTTATATGTCACGCAACCGAGTTCGTACTTGGAATGAGCCATCTTTCACAATTCAAGCTGGAGGTCGTCATGCGCCAATACATCCGCAAGCAAATAGAATGATTCATGTAGAAAAAGACAAGTGGATTTTTGACCCAAATTCGCCACAACCCTATAGAAGGTTATCAGTTAGAGAGTGTGCCAGGATTCAAACATTTCCTGATGACTTCATTTTCCACTACAAAGACTTAGCTGCTGGCTACAAAATGATTGGAAATGCTGTACCTGTTAACTTCAGCTACGCTTTAGCAGAGGCAATATATGCAGATTTATTTAGTGTTAACCAAGAAATAGCAAGCTACCAAAACCAAGTACCCAGGCAATTAAGTCTTAATTTAATTTAGTTATATTTTCCTGAAAACAAAAATCTACATACTTCTATTTCATTGCCTGCCATCTTATTGTTTTGTAAGAGCTTATTAATTTTTATTGCGATGCAGACTCCTTTGCTAACATCTCTGGTGCTTCTTCACTCTCAACAGAAGCCCAACCATCGACTACATCTTTGATAAAACCAGCGACAGGTACAGCGATCAGCAATCCCAGTACTCCCCCAATATAGGTTCCTACCAGTAAAGAAATTACTACCCATATTGGTCTGATGCCTGTAAAACTACCCAAGAGTCGAGGAGCGATCGCCTGATCAACTAACTGGTCAATGACAACAGCTACAGCTAAAACCTTGGCTGCTAACCAAAAATCGTGTGAAGCTATGATTAAAGTTATGACGCCAAGACTTACCACATCCCCAAACGGAATTAAGCTCATAATTCCAATTCCCAACCCAAACAGTAAACCAAATGGGACTTGGAGAGCTAAAAACATTAATGTCTGTGAAACTCCTATCAGTAAAGCCAAAGCTATCTGACCAATCAAGTAATTTTGGAAATTTTGCTGAAGTGATTGCTGTACCTGCTGATTAAAATTAAAAGGCAACTTCTTAAATATACCTTGCCAAAGATGAGCGCCATCTAATAAAAAATAAAAAGTCAGCACTACTGTGATTAACGTTTCTGAAATACTATCAATAGTCCCTAAAACAAAGCTGAAAAGTTTATCAGTAACATGCCCGAATTCGTTAGGTAAACGGTTTGTTAATTGAGCAACTATCTGCCTCAAATTAACATTTAATCCGTGGCTAACAGCCCAATCATTGACAATCTGGAGTTTTTGCTCACTAGAATCAATCCATTGGGGAAGTAGTTTAGCCATATCATGAAACTGCTGTAAAATAATGGGCACTAAGGTAATACCCAAAGCAATGATAATTACTAAAGTTAATATAAAAACTAATGCTACTGCGTAGTTCCGTTTAACTCCACGTTGCTGTAAAACCGAAACTGGGTAATTTAAAACGAAGGCAAGCAAAGTTGCCAAGATAAAAATTGAAACTAGGGGTTGAAAATATTGCAAAAGGCGAAATGCTAGCAAACCATTGAGAAAAACTAAAGGAAACAGCAGTGTCAAAATTAACCATTGAAGCAGTTTATGAAGTGAAAATGTCATCTTAATTTAAGAATTATTGCTATTTTGAAATACTTTTATCTCAAATTTTACACCAGTCCGTTAAAAATTCGTAATTCGTAATTCGTAATTATTTTTCAGACGGGGATTTGAGCGCGAATATCAGTCGGGTAGACCACAATATAACCGTAGGGGCGCGGAAACCGCGCCCTTACAATGTGGCGCGGGTTCAATTGAAAACTGCTGTAAACCCCGACAGAAAAATGACCACGTGTCTCCGCGAAAGTTCAAAACCCCTTTTTGATTACTAATTATAATGAACCGCAGAGGCGCGGAGGGCGCGGAGAGAAATAAATGAAGAGATTTTTTGCTTTTTGCTTTTTAACTTTTGCTTTGGTGTTGTTAATTGCTAGCTGCAAACCTACATCAAATGGTGGCGGTGGAGGTGATATTGTTGTTGCGTCGAAAGGTTTTACTGAGCAAGATATTTTAAGTGAACTTTTAGCCCAACAAATTGAGGCGACAACTCATTTAAAAGTTAATCGCCTCCGCTTTAATAGTGCCTTGGTCACTCATCAAGCGATTACTACTGGCAAAATCGATGCTTATGTTGAGTATACAGGTACAGCTTTTACTGTTATTCTAAAACAGAAAGTAATTAACGATCCAAAGGTAGTTTACGAAAAGTTAAGGCAAGCTTATGCGCAGAAGTTCAATCTAGAAGTGATGGAACCGTTAGGCTTTGAAGATACTTTTGCTATGATTGTACGTGGTGAAGATGCTAGGCGTTACAATATTCAAACTCTCTCCCAGGCTGCTCAGTATACACCCCAGTGGCGCGGTGGTTTCGGTTACGAATTTATAGAACGAGAAGATGGTTTTCCTGGATTGGCTAAAACTTATGGGTTACGCTTTGCCCAATCTCCTCGCGTTATGGATTTGGGATTAATATACCGGGCGATCCTGCAAAAGCAAGTTGACATTATAAATGGTAATTCTACGGATGGGCAAATTTCTCGCTTGGGTTTGGTGGTGCTAAAGGATGATTTGCACTATTTTCCACCTTATGAAGCTTCCCCGATTGTGCGTCAAGAAACTTTGAAAAAGTATCCTAAATTAAGGCAAGCGATCGCCCAACTTGTCGGAAAAATTTCTGCAGACGATATGCGGCGATTGAACTATTTAGTTGAGGGCGAGTTACGTGATGTTAAAGAGGTTGTGCGGGAATTTCGCCTCAAATCGGGTTTAGCCTCACAATAAACCTCGCCATACTTTTGAAAGCTTGCTCTCTAAAGAATCATGTGG
Source organism: uncultured Stigonema sp. (assembly GCA_964658145.1). GTDB lineage: Bacteria > Cyanobacteriota > Cyanobacteriia > Cyanobacteriales > Nostocaceae > Stigonema. Next base: position 3,864 of record CAZZYE010000122.1, on the reverse strand, counting down.
TCTAGTACAGCAAGGTACGAAATGGCAGTTACAATTAATGAAGTCTATGGCTATAGGACTCGACGATTATGCGAATTAAGCAAATTTCCGTCTATGGCTTATTTGAAATTTTTGACCATGTGATTCCGTTGAACATAGATGAGCGGATCACTATTATTCATGGTCCAAATGGTTTTGGAAAAACAGCGATATTAAGAATTTTGAATGGATTTTTTAACTCCCGATACTCAGAATTGCGAACTATCCCATTTAAAAACTTCCGAGTTGAGTTTGATGATGGTAGTAGTGTTGAAATAATAAAAAATGCCGAGAAGAGAGAGGAGTCAGAGAAGAATAATATTGTTTTAAATTTTAATAAGCCTAATTCAAAGGAAGTTTCTTTTTCCCCAAAGCCGATAAAAATCCCCCCTGGCATAGGATTTAAAATTGGTATTTTAGATGAGATAATACCAGGATTAGAACGAATAAATACTCGAGAATGGCTGTATATTCCCACTGAAGAAACTCTTTCCTTAGAAGAGGTTGTAGAGCGTTTTTCTAATTTATTGCCATCAAATTTATTGCCTCCAAATTTGAGTTTGCAAGAGGAGTCCGAGTGGCTAATAAAATTGAAGAGTTGTATTCATATTCGCCTTATTGAATCACAACGTTTGCTTAACTTTGTTCCTAATCGTTCTTCCAGACCGTCTCATGGAACATCTTCAATGTTGTCAACTGTGTCCGCCTATTCTGATGAACTTGCTAAGCTTATGCAAGATAAATTTAAGGAATACGGTACAACATCCCAATCTCTTGACAGAACTTTTCCGGTAAGGGTGGTGAAGCAACAGCCATCACCAGATTTGACAGATGAACAGCTTCGTCATCAACTAAACGAACTTGAAGCGACTCGCTCTCGTCTCATAGAAGTAGGTCTTTTGGATAAAGATGAAGATTCAGAATTTCAAATCCAGCCTCAAGATATAGATGAAAGCACAAAAAATGCGTTGTCGGTATATGTTGAAGATGTAGAAAAGAAGCTGAGTGTTTTTGCTGAAATAGCAAGCAAGATCGATTTATTAAAGAGGATTATTAATAATAAGTTTGCCTATTCCTACAAAGACATATCCTTTAGTAAGGAGAAAGGATTCATTTTCACAACACGTTATAATTCTCCCTTATCTAATTCAAAAAGTCTTTCGCCGACAGATTTATCATCTGGTGAGCAACATGAGCTAGTTCTTCTGTATGAACTATTATTTAAGGTCAAACCTAACTCCTTAGTCTTAATTGATGAGCCTGAATTATCGCTTCATGTAGGATGGCAGATTCAGTTTCTAAAGGATTTGCAAGAAATCACAAAGCTTACAGACTCAGATGTTCTCATGGCTACTCATTCACCAGATATCATTCAAGACCGCTGGGATTTGACGGTTGAACTGAAAGGACCAGAAAAGTGAGAGACTTGCTTTCAGTTGACCGTGTTGCTAACCAAATTCGATTAAGGCGAAGCATTTATTCAGGAACTTTTTTATTGGTCGAAGGTGGTTCAGACAAAACTTTCTACGAGCGCTTTGTTAATAAATTAGCTTGCGAATTAGTTATCGTTTCGGGAAAACCCTCCAGTAAGCTGCGTGTTATTACCGTTTTGGAAATTTTGGAGAAATCAAGTTTTCAGGGAATGTTAGCAATTGTCGATGCAGATTTTGACCGCCTTGAAAATTTGGTGTACAGCAGCCCTAATCTGCTCCGCACCGACACTCATGACCTTGAAACTATGCTGATCAACTCGCCAGCATTCAACAAAGTAGTCGCAGAGTTTGGTTCTGAAGAGAAAATTGCTCAGTTTAATCGAGACGTAAGATTAGCATTACTCGAAACTGCGATGTCAGTGGGTTATCTGCTTTGGATCTCTCAGTGTGATAGATTAAACCTGACCTTTGATGGTATTACATTCGGCAAGTTTGTTGATGAGCAAACTTTGCAAATTGATGAACTCAAATTAATTCGAGAGGTTAAGAATAAATCCCAAGCCTTCTCTTTGAAAGATGAAGATCTGCAACAACGGCTAGTAAGCCAGAAAAGCAACAACCATGATCCCTGGCAAGTCTGCTGCGGTCATCATTTGGTGGAAATTCTGTCGCTTGGTTTACGCAAGGCGCTTGGTTCTAACAAAGCTGCTGATGTTGAATCAAGCAGTCTTGAGCGTAATTTGCGACTTGCCTACGAAGAAGTTTACTTTCGCGATACACATCTCTACTTGAACATTCGCACATGGGAAAGTAAAAATAAGCCATTTAAGGTTTTGCGGAACGACATATAACTCCCGTATTACAAATTCCCACATCACCTTCGCGATCGCACTAACGATTAGGATGGTGGTTGCATAATTCAAGAAACTTTGAAAAAGTATCCCTAATTAAGCTAGAGATAAGCTTTTTCATACATTTTACCCTGATACCGATTTCTCTAGCTTCACTGACAGAAGTAACTTTTTACCTCAGTAAGAGCATTGAATCAAGTATGAGGATATCGTGTGGCTGGCGATCGCCAGCCAACCACCATGTACGGTACGACACACTCATCAACAACTCATCAAAGACTCATAGGAGAAAAAGCGCGATCGCTCGGTGAGGACGAGCAGAAATGTACTTTTATGCCGTTTATTCAGGCTTTATTCAGGTAACGAGTGTATTTTTCCTGTGATAAAGATCGTTATCACAGAAATAGACAAAATTTAGGGCGACGGCTCAAACTCAATTACAGTAGGCATCTTGGGCTTAACGCACATTCATGCCCATTACGCTGACTGAGCGTGTCCTTCGTTCACCAAACCGACCGTCGAACAAATCTGTCCCGGTGTGCAGTAGCCGCACTGAAACGCATCGTGAGTAACAAACGCCATCAATTAATTAGACGCCTATTTATGGAAAAATGGTATTAACCATATTAGGGAATAAGTTACCCATGCATCTGCCCCATGCCCCCCGACTCAAGTACGACAGTTCAAATTAAAGACCAATCATCCGTTAAATCTCGTACCTTCACCGTTGCCAACTTTGCCTGAAATTATATTCTTTGATTTTTTGGATAGCTAATTTATGAATAATGTTGTCATCAAAACTTTCAAAATACATTTAAGAGTTATAATTATCAGCGCCAGTTTAGCTACTGGTAGTGTTTTCGCACAAACACTAACTCCTCCACAAAACTTGATTAAGTTCAACTCTCCTGAAGGCGAAAAATTATTATTTGAAAGTAAAGCAAGGGAAGATTTCTTTCCCCTCAGTATGCAGTTTGTCACCCAAACTAGTCAAACATATTGTGGAGTTGCTAGCAGTGTTATGGTACTGAATAGCTTGCAAATTCCTGCACCAGAAGCACCTCAGTATACTCCTTTCCATGTGTTTACTCAAGAAAACTTTTTTAACAACGAAGCAACCCGAAAAGTGGTAAGCCCTGAGGTAGTTGCTCATCAAGGTATGACGCTAGATCAGTTAGGGCAACTAGTAGCTAGTTATGGCGTTAATGTCAAGATTTACCACGCTGCTGATACTAGTTTAGAATATTTTAGAAAGCAGGCAGTAGAAAATTTGAAACACCAAAATAATTTTGTTATTGTTAACTATTTACGTAAAGAAATTGGTGAAGAAAAAGGCGGGCATATCTCTCCCTTAGCAGCATACAATGAGCAGACGGATAGATTTTTAATCCTGGATGTCTCTCGTTACAAATATCCGCCTGTTTGGGTAAAAACAGCAGATTTGTGGAGGGCGATGGCAACAGTTGATTCATCTGCAGGTAAGACACGCGGATTTGTATTCGTAAGTCGAAATTAGTAACCCAAGTTGCTGGGAAAAAGCTAATTGCTAATTGCTAATTGCT
>CAZZYE010000121.1:0-12533 GCA_964658145.1 uncultured Stigonema sp. | reverse complement strand
TATTCGCGAGATTGAATCGCGAATAATGTTTTTTTTCCAAATTGGGATGCTCCCCTCTTCTAAGTCTTCGTTGTCATCTACAGGACTATCCTGATCTTCATGTTGATCAATAAGATCTTTCTGCCTATCATCTTCTAATCGTTCTTGCCTTGCGTCACGATTCTCTAAAACAAGGTCAGGTATTTCTTTAACAAAATTTTGAATAAAAGATAGAGAACCTGCTTCTAGTGTTACTTCTACCTCATCAGAAAAAATCTCCATGACAGAAAGTAGAATCTCATCAAGAATCCATGGATCTTTAGAATGGTGCGTAAGAAACAGAACTATGTTCGACGCCTTCTCAAGATGAATTGTATTTACTAGATGTTGTATTCTCTTTTTAGCTTCCTCTCCTCGGTGAAGAGAGTCTGCCAATTTTTTCGCCGCAAAGAAGTAAAACAGATAACGGTAACGAAACTTTAGACCAGTCTCTGATCGTTGCAGAATAAATGAATTGACCAAATCAGTAATCATTTTGTCTTGACTAACTGGAAGAAAATTCTTTAAGTATTCTTGAAAGAATGCATCCAAGCCTGAGTCATCAAGACTTTCGGAGTGAGAGTCTAAAATTGCTCCCCCAAGTTCTGATAAAACATTGAGGTATGTATCAATTTCGGTTTGTTTTACATGAACACGCTCTAGGGCTTGGTAGATCAAATACTGATAACAGTGCCCGTAAGCAGTGAGTTCAAGTCTCTGTGTGGTCATTGTCTCGAAAGACTGAAGAAGCATCAAGATGTGGAATGGTTTTGCTGGAACTACATTCTTGCGTACAAGCGAGTCCACGTGAAACCGCAGTTCATCTATCTTTGCCCAAAGTTGCTGATCGTCTGCTTCTTCAGTTAACTCTAGTGCGACCCATTTCTCAATTAGTTTGGCACGATGGACATTACCGAAAGGGAGAATTTACAACTTCTTATAATCATCAAGCTCAGAAAAATCAGGTACGACAAATCTAAAGGAGTCCTCTGCAAGTAGAATAGTACGAGGAAAAATCGAATTAAGACTTGCTATAAGTTTACTTTTTGCCTTCTTATTAAGTGTGCTTGCCGATATATCATCGACAATACAAACGAGATTAGATCTTTGAAAGAATTCTTCCGCAGATATAAAATGATATGTAGCTGAAACTAGCTTTTGAGTTTGTTCCTCGATCTTAGAATTTCTTATATTTGCCCCCTCAATGAGTAAAGGTAATAATCCAGAGGAAAGAGCATCTAGGAATATTTTTTTTGCAAGAGCAGTTTTGCCTGACTGCTCATCTCCTAAAATAAGGATACGGCTATCATATTCTAATAGTTTTTCACCTGAAATATTTGAGGGAAATTCTTCTAACGATTCCTTTATGACTTTTAGGTCAGGGAAGACAAATAAATCATTCAAACAAATACGTTCACGATTTCGATGTGCAAACTTTATTCCAGTATTCTCAAGAAACTCTCTAAATTCGTTTGATACTTCTATATTTGAGTTAGAAGGAGTGCTTAAATTACTGTATTGGTACTCACTATAAGTTAAGGAAGCTGTTTTTTTTTAATTGCTCCCTTAATCAAGTTAGTAAAAGTTGGGAAATGGGTACGCAAGAAGTCTTCTGTATCTAGCTCCGCTTCGTAAGAAATTCCCACAAAAGGGGGGATTGAAGAAATTACTCCTTTGAGCTTTGCTGCTGCTGATTTACCTGGCTGATCCAGTTTATCTCGGATTTCTCTCAAGAGCACAAGGACTTCATCGGGGTAGGTAGATGAGCTTACCTCAATTTTACCAACTTGCTTCACAATTTCTGCAACTACAACCTGTGCCTCTTGTTCTGAAATTTCGATAGTTCCTGACTGCTGTGATAGAATCTCCCAGTACTCTTGCTCATACGGCTGCATCTCTGTTTTCAAATCGGCGATCTGCAACTTAATTCGATCCTTGTCTTCATCGGGAGTCTTTGTCAAAGTCAATTCTTTACCTGACACCTGTTGACGATAACGGGTCAGTATGTTCTCAACTTGACGCAGGCGATCGCTCGACATCCCTAAACTCCAAAACTTTAAAGACCATCGTTCAGTTTTAGCGTATCTAGTTCATGATGTCTGTAGGGTTTTTACAGAACTTTCAAAAATTTGTCCGGAAAACTCTACGGAACTTACGCATTGACAAATGAGACAACAAATGAATAGCGAAAACAAGAAAAGAATACGTGAGCGCTAGTCTGTAGATTTTTTAAGTCATAAATATTTACCTCATCAGACTGCTAAATTGTTTCTTATGCAATTTTGGAGTCAAATGCTCTGGAATGTTCTCTAACTGAATTGCAATACAGCCAATTTCATAAGCTTGTTCAATAGACTTTCCTGCTCCAAGAGCATAATAAAATCCCTTAGCAAACTTGATTGCAGCAGTATCTCCAACTGTATCACTCATCCCAATAACATAGTCAATATGTTGAACAATTTTCTCTGCTTGCACCTCAGAATAGCAAGCATTGAGTAAAACACATTCGACATGTCCAGCACACTCTTCAAATAATCTCGTAAGAGCCTCTGTACTCACTAGTTTTGATTTTCCGTCTTCGTCTTCTATCACCAGTCCTTCATCTCCAGATCCATGTCCACAGAGATGGACAATTTGTGGAGCCGTATCTAATAAGGCTTGATACAAATCATCAGTCCGAACAGCAAATCTCGGCTCTAGTCTGAATTGGTCTCGCTTCTGAGAGCGATGTAACGCCTCTTTAATTTCTCGCATCTCCTTATCCAGACGTAATCTTGGCTGATCAACTGGGCTTGATGCCAAGATTAAAATTGTTTTTATAGTGTGTGACTCTTTTTTGCTCACAATCTGAAGAATCTGCTCTGGTTGGGGTGGATGCCAAGTTTTGCGTCGCATAAGGTTCTGGGCAATTAGTAACGTTCTTTTAAGCCACGTCAGTTTAGGAAACTGCTCGATAATGCGCTCAATCTCAACACAAGCTTGAAATGTCCCAGTTTCCCTTAGTTGTGTCAGAACTTTGTCCCTCAGGTTAGCAATGCTCTCTCTAGCGCCCATATTGTGAGCAAGAACCTCATTGCTGTCATCAGGATCTTCAACATGGGGATACTGCTGTACTAGCCAGATGTATAGTTCAGCTAGCTGCTTTTCGGTCAGATTCAAATGGACACCATGCGAGTAGCGGTTAGCAACTTCTTCAAATAGTTCCCGCCCAAAGTCTGTATCTTGCTGAATCGCTGACCAAACCACCACCCAGCTAGTAGGTTCTGCACATTCGACTAATATTTTGGCGGCGACAACAGCTTTTTGGTGAGCTTCTTCTCCTGAGGTTAGCGGGAAAGCGACAAGCAATTGAGCAAACTCTCTAGCTCCAGTCGATTCATGCTTCAAGAGTTCTTCAAGTAACTGCCCCATATATTTAGACTTAATTGCTGGATCCTTTGCCTTCTTCAAAAGAGCAGCTTTAAACCGCTCATCCCAGCATCTCTCAAATTTATCTAGAATGAAGATATCGCTATCTTCCTCATTCTTCTTGTCAATAATGAACACCAGCGTATTCAGGGTTTCAGAAGGAGCATTTATGTATGCTCGCTTAACTAACTCCATGTAGTAATGTTCTCGTAGGGTGCTGTCGGTAAAGCCAACAATGACAGGTGCCCATCTTCGCCATACCTCAGATGCAAAAGTATTTAGAAATTCTGGGACTTCCTGAAGAAGCAACTGTAAGGCTCGACAGCCTGCTAATTCTGATTCATAATATGTGTTTGTCCCAATCCAATCGTCAGCTACTTGATTGTATTCTTGAATATACTTTTTAGCACCGTTAATGATTCTTTGACGAGTTATTGTATCAGCTTCTTGCCATCCAGGAAGTTTAGTTAAATCGGACTCAAACGCTTGTTCATAGAATTGACTATCTAGCTTGAGAGTCATCTCGCTATTGAGTTGCCACCAAGCTGAAAGATTCCCTGACTCTAGCTGCTCCAGAAATAAAAGGACTTGCTCTTTAGGTGGTGGATCTAGAGGAGGGTTTTGTCTACGGTTCCGCTGCTCTTGCATTCTTTGATAGTCAGACCTCAGCGTCTCAGCCTCGGTTGAGTCTAAATCAATTGTTGAAAAATAAGGTGCGAATTCTTCACGCAAGATATGATTAGTTTGAGTAGCTATAAGTATCCCATCTATCTGCTTTGCGTCTTGACGGTTAAATGTCCATTGAATTATTGCTGCCCAAATTCGCTCTTCTTGAGAATCAACATTTTTAAGGTTTCCAAGTATCCATAAAACATCTTCTTTTTGAACAATATTTTCTGTTAAATTACTCAATAAAGAATAGGCATCTTCTCCGGCTTGGGAAACTTGGATGACTGCATGATTAATTAGTTCGCGCCGCTTATTAACTTCATCAATAACTAATTTTTCAAATTGTGTTTGAATTTTATTATCGCGAGTTATGACTCTCTGATGTTCTCTCCACTGTATTAGAGTTACTTTAGTAAAATTTTTTGCTACATCAGGCAAGTCAAAATGCTCCCAAGCTTTTAGGAGTATCACGTCTGCAAGCCTTTCAAATGAATGTCCAAAGCATCTAAGACCTTGCTTTTCAACCCAGTTGAGAGCAACTACCAAATCGGTTGGCTGTAGTTTTGGTATGAGTTCAAAGTCAAGAAATACTCGATACGCTCCTGTAAAGTTTCTCTTCTTAGGTGGTGTTAGAAAATTAAACAATTCTTCTGCTGTTAAATGATCTGACCAAAGCGCCTTAAAAGCATAACCTTTAAGTTGGTCATCCTCATCTTCTGGAAGCTGACCAAAAGCCAGAGGTTTCAATCGCAATCTTGTGTTTACATTACCAACTGTGCAGATTGCTTTTGCAGCACTAACTCTGAGGTAAATTGATTGGGATAAATCAAGTGCTAGGTTCACTAACTCTTCCTGAAGTTCATGTACCTCACAACTCTCAGCAATGTCTATCGCTGCATCTCGTGCATCAATTGGCTTGCTTGAATCCTGAATATATGGACGCAATTGCATAGGTAGCCTAGAATGTTTAAGCTTCTCGTATCTTAAGTAATTATCTATACCTATATCAAATAACCTTCCCTGCTCGTACTGTTTCAGTAAGTTATCAACTATTGCTGCTCGAATATCTGCATCTGTGGGTATGTCGCTTCGCAACAGAACATCAGGATCAGTCTTCATAATTTCCTGAAGTATATCAGTCCTCATGCTAGCTAACCATGCTGCTGTTTCATGAAGCTGGGGAATTAACTTACGTTCGGAATCTTCAGGTGAAACAACTAGGCTCATTACTTTATTCAAATCTGTTTCATGTTGAACTAAGTACCATGCTGCTAGAAATTCAGCATAGGTTTGATGTGCCAATCCCATACGACTTAATTCACCGCGAGATGAAAATAAAGCAGTATCTAAAACTTCTTCAACAGCTTCTTCAGTAATTTCAAATTCTTTACCATCAGCACTTTCGGTTCCTTGGCATATCTTCTCAATAAGCACGTCATCATCTTGAACATCACCCTGAATACCAGTCCAGATAGCAAATCTATTGCCAAAAATAGTGATGGCTGCAATCCTAGCTGCAATAATTAAACGTTGTTGCCGCTTAAAGTTGCCTTTTAATTTTAATGAAACGCGGCTTTTATTCCTTTCTTCACAAAGCCAAAGACATCCTTCAAGATAAAGTTCATGCAGCCTCTGATTAGGAGAAAATTTACCACCGTAGCAACGATAAGTTTTGATAATAAATTCTAATGTAATTGGTTTAATAGCCAAAGGTATAACGTTCTTCCTGTTAATTTCTTCTAGAAATGCTTCAGGATTGTCAATGCCTTCAATTTTTGCTGCTTTGCTCACATCTACGCGCCGAAGTGGAGCTAGTTCATAAATTCCTACACTATCTTTACCCCAAATTTGCTTCAGTCCTTCCTCTATAACTGGTTGCCAAACAGCAGTTCGGCAGGCAATACGGAGATATAAACTTTCAGCCTTACTACGAATTTCTCTTCGATTAAACTTGTCAGCCAATAGTGTTGCTACAGTATCTATCCGTAGCAGACATTCATCAAGACTATCTAGAAAAATATACAGCTGATGCGTACCCTTTAGCCAGTTAGTAAACTCTAGACTTTTAAATAATTCTTCAACTAACAAATCCTCTCTTCTATATGAGCGGAGATTCAACAGAAGAACTTGATCCCCTGCTGCTTCAATCTTGTTGATTCTTTTGTCTTGTTCTGACTCTAAGACATAGCTTTTACCAATGCCAGGTTCACCTAATAGAACTAAACAAGGTAAATTGGATATAGCCTCGAAGGTTACTAAATCAGGATTGTATATTTTTCCCCACTCTGCTTCTGGATCGTATAGATAACCACCATCAGCTAGATTAATGCGACCTGACCGAGGACACCAGAACCGCTTCCATTTGTAATCCTGATTTGGCATTTTTACTGATAAGAAGCTGAAAACATTTTTACTATCTTAACCTCACTAACCCTTAATAATGCTCCTTCAAAGACAAGTTTTCAGATAAAATGCTTATATAAATTATATGGTTGCCGCAGTACACGAAGAGCCATTTCGTCAGTGATGCCGTTTTCAGTGGTGTAAAAAACCTAACACAATAATAAGTAAAAACTACAAATAATTGGAAGAAAGCCTGTTACGACCAAAAATTCATCAGTTAATTGAGACTACCAGAAAATCAAACCACTGAAATATAATCATAGCAAAGGTTTCCATACCAATTTTTGTAGCCTGAAACCCTTATGGCTACGTTAAAAAATATTGTACCAAATAGCGTAAGGTTCCCTCAGATCCTGATTAGTATATGTATAAAAGTATGCTATACCCTGATTCACCTGCGTAAATACGTTCGCGAATGGAACTAGCAGCATAACCGCACTCCAACGACACAGCGGTAATCAATAAATGTGATGGCGAGTGCAGCATAATATAAAATTGACCACTTCAGATTTAAGTGTTATGACCGTATAAGGCATAATATATGTAATAAAAATGTCTAATATCCTGTCTTTGGCTCCGGGAATGCGAGTTCTGTGCCGTGACGCTGAATGGCTTGTACAGCGTATAAACGCATCTAATGATGCGGGGACACAACATGCAGTGCAAGTAGTCGGAGTTGATGATTTGGTTCGAGGATATCAGGCAATTTTTTTAACGCAGTTAGACCAAATTGAATCAGTAGATCCACGAAAAACTAGGCTAGTTGCAGATAATTCAAATGGCTTTCGCCGCGCCAAACTTTTCCTTGAAGCTCAATTGAGACAGATGCCCGCAGCCGGAGAAGAACCAGATTTAGATGGTTATGGTGCATTTGACCCAATGCAGTTTCAGATAACAGCAGTACGGCGATCGCTGGAACAACTTCGACCCAGATTACTACTGGCTGATGCTGTTGGACTGGGAAAAACCATACAGGTTGGCATGATTCTCACCGAGTTGATGCGCCGGGGGCGGGCTAATCGCATCTTGGTGTTGACGAAGAAATCAATGCTGACTCAGTTTCAGGCAGAACTTTGGAACCGTTTCACCATTCCTCTAGTCAGGTTGGACTCTCAGGGTATTGCCAAATTAAGGCTGCGGATTCCCAGCAATAAAAACCCCTTTGAAGTTTATCAGCGAGTCATTATCAGCATCGATACCCTTAAAGACGTGGGGCGCTATCGCCACTTTCTAGAAGAAACTCGCTGGGATGTGGTGGTGATAGATGAAGCTCATAACGTTGCTGGGGCTAGTGTTCCGGAAAACCATCAAGCGCATCGGTTGGCACGGTTGTTGTCACGGCGAACAGATAGTATGTTGCTGACAACAGCAACCCCTCATAATGGCAAGCGGGAAACCTTTGGGCGTTTAATCTCATTACTAGATCCATCTGCAATTCCAGATCCACGTTACCGAGAGTACGATGCAGAGGATATTCGCGGCTTCTATTTGATGCGCTTTAAAGAAGATGTGCGTCATCAGGTTGGGCTGCAACTTACTGAAAGGCTGGTTATTCCGCTTTTGGAAACCACTCTTCAAGCAACCGATGCTGAGGAAGCTGCCTACAGTATTTTAGGGGAACTGCGGCAAGCAGCTCAATCCGCGAAGGAACTAAAGGCAAATTCCGACTGGAGAAACCAGCGTTTAATTCAATATGGTCTTTATAAGCAGTTTCTTTCTAGCCCTGAATCTTGTGCAGGTACGATCTCCAAACGGGTGAAGAAGCTGCAAGCTGAAGAACCAAAAAGCCCAGAATTACCTTACCTGACGAAACTAGAAGCAGCCCTCAAGAAACTTTCACTCACCGAATCCTCCCGGTTTCAATTATTACTAGAACAACTGCGGAAAATTGGCTGGACTGGACAACAAAATAGTCCCCGTGTTCTAGTTTTTACCGAATATGTGGAAACTCAGAAAGCGCTGGCGACTGCGATCGCTCAATCATTTAAACTCAAACATAGCGAAAAATTTGAAGATCAATCCCAGCAGGCGATCGCTTCCATTAGTGGCGCTTGTCCAGATATCCATTTAATGGCAGCAGTGGAAGCATTTGGTATCCAGTCGTCACCAGTGCGAATCATGATTGCTACAGATGTGGCTTCTGAAGGCATTAACCTGCATCACCAATGTCATTACGTCATTCATTATGACCTGCCCTGGTCAATTATCACACTGATTCAGCGCAACGGACGAGTTGACCGGATTGGACAACTTGAAAGACCGATCCTGCGTTATTTGATGGTGGAGACAAAAAACGGATTACTCAAAGGAGACTCAGCTATCTTTGAGCGCTTAATAGGCAAAGTTGAGGAAATCAACCGCAGTACTCGGTCTGGAGAAAGTCTACTTCAGCTTTATGACCCGGAAAAGGAAGCAGAATACATTGCTGAACAGGGTTTGTTGAAGGAAAATAGTAATATATTAGACAAACAAATCAGTGAAAATAACGAATTAGAATTAATCATTTCTGCCGCCAATCTCAAAGATGATGATGACCTGCTGGCATTGTTGCTGGGTGGAGGTGAGGAAAATAATAGCACCCAAGAATCCCACAGTGTAGCCAAAATTAACACCCGTGACACTGGGTTAACTAGCAGTCGTATCCGTTTTTACAAAGATTTTGATTTTTTACAAGCAGCCTATCAACTATTACAAGAATCAAATCAGGATTATTCACCTCTGGAAGTTGAAGGACGGATGATTACCCTCACAGCGCCTACCGACTTGAAACGGCGTTTGGGTAATCCTTCACAAAAAAATGAGATTATTTTTGGGGCTACAGCAATTCCCTTGGAAGCATGGCTGGAAAATGACCAATTTCGGCTGACAGACGATGTGGAACGAGTAAAACTGGCAATTACGGCTGCTCGTAATACCTCCGGTTACTGGTCTAAGGAATTGCTGTGTAGCGAAAATCACCCAATTATGCAATGGCTGGTCGAAAGATTACTGATGCAGTTTGCACGGGGAGAGGCTCCTATTGTCACTTCTAGAGAACTAGAAGACAGAGAATTAGCATTTTGTTTTATCGGGCAAGTGCCCTCTAAAGCTGGTACGCCTTTGGTTGTGGATGCCCATGCTGTCCGTATTCGTCCTGGTGGTCGCTGTGAAATTGCACCTCTGCGGGAGACATTAGCGGCGGCGGGGTTTGAAAAGCTGGCAAACACCAAGACCCCAGCGCGAGGCAATACGGCTGAACAGTTTTTCGTTGCTGCTGCTGTAGAAGCTAGTTTGGCACACCTCCGCACACTGGAAAAACAACGTCAGGAAAAAGTTAAGCCGCTACTGCAACAGGAGGAACAACGCCTGCAACAGTGGAGCCAAAAACGGCGCGAGATTATCGAGCAGCATCTCACTGAACTTGATCCCAATACTACCACAGCTAAACGGCTGCAACGAGAGCAAGAAGAGATGGACAAATATCTCAAAGACCGTCAGCAGCACTGGCGCGATATGCATCTTTTGCCAGGTGAGTCGCCCATTACTCGGTTAGTTCTGGTGATTGAAGGAGTGAATTAATATGCCGCTAGATTTTGCAATTTACAACGTTGGGGAATATTACTCATCCCACTACCTCGACACTACCTTCTCAAAAGACGCGCAGAAATTTACCCAGCAGTGGAAGGAAGCAGGAACCGCTGCATCACCTCGACAATTGCAAAAGCTAGGGCAAAGATACTTCAAGGCGAAAGCCCAAGCTATGGAAGAATTAGACTGGAAGTGTCGGCGCACGGCTGGGGCAGAAATTCAATCTTGGCACTCATACTTATTACAGGCTTTGGGGTATGGCGACCTGGAAGCGATGGATTTCCCTGTGGAAGCAGGAGATGTCAACATTCCCATATTGGGACTTTTGACACGGTTTGGGCAACCTTGGCTGATAATTTGCGAAACTGTGTTTTGTATCCCCGATGGCAGTTTACCAGATGGGGTAGCTAGTGAAGACCCTCTGGAAGGACAACCGTTACCAGCCCAGTTAATTGACTCTAGCCACAAACTGGTTCATGGTGATTGGGGTCGGGCTATTGGTGAAATTTTCAAAACTGAAGACCCGCCTCGCTGGGTAATGTTGTTGGCGGGGAGTCGAATATTACTGATTGACCGTAAAACCTATGCTAACGGACGCTGGCTAGCGTTTGAACTGGATGAAGCTTTTGGTCGGAATGAAAAAGCTACCTTTGAACAAATTGCTACTTTTTTATCGCGGGAAACACTAGCACCGGATAGCGAATCTACCGAACTGCTACACGATACTTTGGGAGAACAAAGCCACAAACTCGCCCACGGAGTCACAGAAAATCTTCAGGTAGCAGTACGGGAAGCAATTGAGTTGGTGGCAAATGAATGGGTGAGCGATCGCCGTCGTCGCGGTTTAGGTATGATTACTCTACGCCCAGATGAGGCTTTGCCCGATGGTTCAACTACCGTCACCGCCGAACAACTGCGCCATGAAGCCTTAACTTTTGTATATCGGCTGATATTCTGCTTTTACGCCGAGGCGCATGGGGCGGAACTGGGTGTTTTACCCATCAATGACGATGCTTACCGCCTGGGCTATAGTCTGGAAGCACTGCGGGATTTAGAGTTAGTCCCCCTTTCCGAACAGTCTGCTGAGGGAACTTATTTTCAGACACACTTAAATACACTTTTTACTTTAGTCCATGAGGGGTTTCATCCCCGGCAACAGGAAGCAAACCCCGACCAATTGCTATTAAAACTTGCTGAACAACAACGAACTTTTGAGCTACCGCCTTTAACAGCAACACTGTTTGACCCAAAAGCTACCCCATTGCTGAGTCGGGCGCAGATGTCAAATCGTTGTTTACAGCAGGTGATTCGCCTACTGTCTCTCAGCTACGACGAAAAGACCAAAACCACCGGACGGGTAAACTACGCCGACTTGGGTATTAACCAGTTGGGGGCAGTTTATGAAGGATTACTTTCCTATAAAGGAATGTTTGCTGAACAAGATTTAATCCAGGTGAAACGCGCCCAAGATGATTTTAACAAGTCCAAAACCCAAACTTGGTTTGTTACTAAAGACAGATTGGAAGAGTTTAAAAAAGATGAGGTGGAACGCCTGAAAGATGGTGCATCATCTGGCAAACCCCGGATTTATCCCAAAGGCTCATTTATCCTGCACCTGTCGGGATTGGATAGAGAGCAAAGTGCTTCTTATTACACACCAGAAGTGTTAACAAAATGCTTGGTTGAAGAAACTCTGCGACCATTATTGCAAGACTACACCCCAGAGGATGCCGATAAAATACTGCAATTGACCGTGTGTGAACCAGCTATGGGAAGTGGGGCATTCTTGAATGAAGCAGCGAACCAATTAGCACAGAAGTATCTCGAACTGAAGCAAAAGCAACTCGAAAAATCCATCGACCCCTCTGATTACCCGGATGAATTGCGTCGTGTTAGGCATTACATCACCACCCGCAACCTTTATGGCGTAGACCTCAACCCCACGGCGGTAGAATTGGGGGCGCTGTCTTTGTGGCTGAACTCCATGCACCGGGCGAAGTTGATTCACGAAAATGGTAAGGAAGAATGGGTACGGGGTGCAACGCCTTGGTTTGGCTTGCGACTGCGGACGGGTAATAGCCTCATTGGTGCAAGAAGGGCAGTTTGGACAAAGGCGCAATTACTAGCAGGAGTACATCTCAAAAGCGGTAATGAAACAGTGGAACCGCGCCAACTCAAGCCGGGAGAACAACGCGGTAAAAATGATATTTATCACTATTTGGTGTTTGACCCAGATATGGTTCCCACGGCTGGAGATGCGTTGGTGAAGCAGTTTCAGTCCCAGGAAGTGCAGCAAGCTAAAGATTGGGTGAAAAAGGAAGTCAAAAGCAAGTGGACGGAAGTACAGGTAAATTTAGCCCTGAACATTAGTGATTTAATTGATCAACAGGAACAGCAATATGCTGGAGAACGGTTACAGGACTTACGCAACTGGCATAAGGCGATCGCCACATTTAGTACATAAGTAT
>CAZZYE010000120.1:6300-12621 GCA_964658145.1 uncultured Stigonema sp. | reverse complement strand
TGTAAGGCGCTTATTAAATCTTGCGGTTAAAAATGAGCGAACGTACAGTTGGTAGGGGTAGAGAGCTATTTATTGTTAATCCTCCTGGTAACTCAAATGAGCGCGTGATTTCAACACAAGACATTGGTGAAGTTGTTGGTTGGTTGAGGAGGCAGGATCTATTTGAGTGCGATAATTATCACAACCCTTGATATACCATTGTTTCAATGCTGAATTGCAATGTACCAAGAAAGTGAAAACTTGCCCAAAAAATAATTGAAGATGGGCAAGTTTAAGCTGTTAGAAGTACAAGTCTATAGATATGAAAATGCTGCAATGACATTTATTGTTGTTCAATTTTGAGTCGCCATCGATGACATTTTTTCTCTATCTACTTCTAAACTAGAGTAAGAATTTTTAGCTGATGGTAGAATAGTGTCACTAGAACCTAACTCTAGACATGTTTTTCCTTCTGTAGTCAAGTCATAATATTCTTTTAGATCACCTTTCTCTGGCATATCATCAATTAGGCATTTTTTCAAAGCATATTTTGGGGTTGGTTTAATAAAACCTAATGAAAATAGATGTAATAAATGGTCAGATATTTCGGATTTATCATACATCAAATTTTCAGATTCTAAGATTTTTTCTAGCAATTCTAGTTCTCCATCATTTAACAAAATATCAAAAAAACGCTTCTGATGTTCCTTGTTTTTATCTTCAGTTAACAATAATCCCAAATAAGTTAAAGCATGGGCTTCTGTTTGGTTAGTCTTGAAATTACTATGCACCTTGTCTTCTAGCGTTATATCTACAGAATCCTTAGTTAGTTTTAGTTCTTTTATCCCAGAATTTATCAATAATAAGACTGCTGCAAACCCTAGCTCAGTTGGCTCAATGCGTCTTTTGTTTTTATCAATATGCCCTGTTACGATACAGCTTAAATAAAATACAAAAGAAAGACTTACAAAAACATTGAATACATATGCCCATTGACAATTCTTGTTCACCAAGGACTGAAATTTATTAAAGAAGTTAGAATTTCCATCATTCTTACTCATGGTATTGTGCCTCTTTTTATTTGTCTACACTCTAATACTTTCATTCAAAGCCTTATCTATTTTTTCCAGAAAACATTTCAAAAAAGATTTTGGCTTAGCCCATCCGTTTTTTTGGACTCTCTTACTCTATGGCATTGAGCCGAGATATGTGTTTTTTCCTGCAAGATGAACCCACTCGGCTTGATTTCTCATTACCAAACACGGCTAAATTGAGCCTACTGTATCAAATTATCAAAACCATACAGGGTAAGGGTTTTCCGACCAGGAATGCAGGTTTTTACACGGATATCGGTTTCATGCCATTACTACTCACTAATTGTGTGGGATTTCGGGCTTGTTTTCAGTGGAGTTCTTCAACCACTTCATTGATATATAGGGTGAGAATCAGCAGGCTTATGCACTCGACCAAGGACACTGAGCGCCAGGATTAATTGCATTTTAGAATTAAAGGACAATTGGTCTGTCAAGGTAGCAACACCATAGAAAGAGGTAGCAACAGCCCAAACGCATACCCTGTAGCCCTTTTCAGCCTTTACCCAAAAATCTCCCTTTTTTCTCTTCCCTTACTTCTTCCTCTTCTTCTTCTCCTTCTCTTTTTCCCCTGTCTTTTTACCCCTTTTTTTACCTGTTTTCCTTATAACCCTTATACATCAATATTTTCGGCTGTTGCGACCCCCGTTGCCACCCCGTTTCTACCCCCCCTTTTCACGTTGCCACCTCTCCCAACACTAATGTTCAGGGGTGCACAAACTTCACCTACACTACTCCTACATGCAAACTCTATTTGGTACTGTTTTCTTAAAGGTGTCAACAGTTGAATCCATTCCTCCTATACCATTTATAGGCAAAATAAGAAACAATAGAATTCAATAAGAGTAATAATTCTTGGCAGCGTATCTAAAAAAGCACTTATCTTGGCTTAACCCCATTACCACAATCACAGAAAATAATGTTGCAGTTTTCTGCATTGACAACATGTTTCCCTTTAGTGGGAAAATAATGGATATACAAAAACACCATTCTACTTGTTTCATCTAATGAAAAAGCTAGCTGCTATAAGTACTGCTGTTAGCATTTATGCTGCTATCCAAGGCATTAGTCTGCCTGCCAGTGCTAACCAGATTCAGTGGAGAACGCTTGGTTACGATAGTAATGGTACTACCCCATATTTCTATGATCAAAACTTTGTGAGCCGCTCCGGAGATGTAGTCCTTACGCGTGTGTCGGGTCTTGGTAAAGTATTTTTTCTAGGATTAAGCTGTAGTCGAAATATAATGAGTGCATCCCCCGACGGCAAACATTTTGAGCCTCCACAGCGGATTGTTCCTCATAGTGCAGGGGCAAAGCTGTATGGAATGTTCTGTCACTCTGATTACAATCAACAGATATCGGATTATAACCGACAGATGAATGTGATAAAGTCTTACGGGAATTTAATCTTAAATGTATCAGAGCCTGTGAAATAGTGTTTCAAGACACTCTCCGCTCTTTGAGGAGCAGTACAAAGCCGGAAGTTGTCCAAATGAAGTCTAAATTTTGTCATCTACTTGAGGAGTAATATGTCTAATAATTTAGTACGGCAGACTTTAAAAACTGGTAGTAGCTTTTTTGTAGGCGCATTAATGGCAATAGGCACTTTATGCCCTATCGTTTTAAATTCTTCACGAGCTTTGGCTGGTTATAGTTACACATCAGATATTCCTACCGAGGCTGGTAACGATATTCAAGCTCTAGATAAGCAAAATATACATCCTACTATTGCATTCACACCTACTGGGGAGTGGGTAATTATCTATAACGATAATAGTGCTGTTGGGAGTAAGAATTTCCCAGGAGACGCTGCTAGTGAAATTCAGGCTCTAGAGAAAGGAAACATACTTATTAATACTATCGCGTTTACACCTAAGGGGGAGTGGGTAATTATCGCGAACAATAATGTTCCTATTGGGAGCAAAAATTTCCCAGGAGACGCGGCGAGTGTACTTCAAACTCTACAGAAACAAGGCTCAACTATCGACTGTATTGCGTTTACACCTAATGGAGAGTGGGTAATTATTGGGAACAAAGGTTTTAATGCTTATTGGAGTAAAAATTTCCCACAAGACGTTATTAATGAAATTGATACCATACTAGGAAATTATAGTATGCACGGTATTACGTATTCTATCCAGCGTGTTGTGTTCGCGCCAAATGGAGGATGGGGAATTATCTATAATGGTGGCAGTAACTTTACTTCGAGTAATATTCCACAAGAGCTTAGTGATACAATCAAGACAGAACTTAATTTATCGGAACATCCATTAAATATAGCTTTTACCCCTAAAAATGGTTGGGTGTTAGAATATGGACTTGTCAGTTACGTACCAATAACACCTTTATAGCTGAAACGTATTGTTTGCACAATTCGTCCATGTGTTCAATAGTGTTTATCAACATTTTCCACAATCAAAACCCTCGGTGACAAGCCGAGGGTTTATTCTTTATATCATGTTCGGTAAATTACTTACGATTAAGCTCCAATTTGAATCCACCAATGAAAACCAGTTAACCCTTGAATCAAATCTTGCTGTTGAAGTAAAGATTGACAGCGATGCAATAAAATTTCCTCCAAATCATCGAGTGTCTCAAATGTTCGATTGGCAATTGGTTCGTTAACCAAAGTCCACAATCTTTCCGCAGGTTGCAATTCAGGTGAATGGGAGGGCAAAAGTGTCAAATGTAGCCCTTCTGGAAGCTCTAAATCATTGCTGGTATGCCACCCGGCTTGGTCAACAGCTAAGAGAATGTGTTTATTGGCACCTATGTTGAATTCACGGGCAAAATCTGCTAAAACCTTGTTAAACAGTTCCGTATTTACGTAAGGAAGAATCCACCAATAAGTTTCCCCGGTATTCGGATGTACGAACGCATACAACCATAACCACTTATATCTCCAGTTAACATTGGCTATTGGTGTTTCCCCTTCGGGAACATAAACTCGTCGAATAATCGGCTTGAGTCCTAAAGGATGTTCATCCTCGCACCAAAGTTGAATTTCTGCCTCTGGGTAATTAGCTTTGAGTTCTTCAACTTCTATAGCTAGTTTTTTTTCCAGGCTTCTTGCTCAAAAGGGTCGCTTTCCGTATGAGATGGGCGAGGTACTCGTAGTCTAAAAGTCATCTGCCGTAATATCTCCCATCCCCTGTATCTACTAATCTTTATCCCCGTGACTTCACTTAACCAATCTGCAACTTTTCGCCCATTCCAAAACCCCCCATCTGGCGCGTCTGATTGCAAAGCAAGACAAAAGCTGTGCTTGGTGGATATCGTCTATTAGCGTGTTTGCTCCCTGATTTTCACTGCGGCGATCGCCTATTCCAGAAATGCCCGATTCGTTATACCTTTTAACTAATGCGTAGATCCATGTTCTGCTATAGCCTGTTACGGACTCAACTTCTTCGGTTTTTTTCCCTTGTGCCAATAACCATATAATCTGACATTGGCGACTTTCTACTCCGTATGAGTGCCTGACGGTAAACCTGTTCTAACTCGGAAATATTTAAATGTGTGGTTATACTGATCCGTTTCGGCATAGTTCATAGTTGTACTCTTTACTTTTATCATAAGCGATTATCCGAACATGATATTAATTATTTTTTAAATCAGCTTAAAACTTTTACCCTCTTCTTCCCATTCAACTTGTTCAATGTTGACAAGCTCCGTCACCCAAGTTATTATTTCATCCTGAGTCGGTTTCTTACCCACAAAACTTTGTTGACGACACCAACGTACCTCAAAGGTGTTACCAAGTTTCTCAGATTTTTGTTGCAGCCAAGCTAAAAAACCCGTAGTAGTTCTAGAAAACTCCGGTTCTGTTTTTGGGTGTTCATCTTCTGATTCATAATAGCTTTTTGGGGACTGAATCATATTTGATATTTGCTGCTGAGCGTCTAATTCAATTGCCCACCTATCCACTTCAACACCTTGGGTATATTCCAGATCCGCAAGCTTGAACTCTGACTGCCTGACCATCCAGTTTGCTGTTTCTAGACGTTCATACTCTTTTTTAAGGGCATTGGCACTCTCAACAACTGGTTACAGCTATTACTTCAGATATGAGCAAAAACGCGCTTGTTCAAACCAAGCGTCGTGGTCGAAGATTAAGTATTATCGGGTTTCTTCAACCAATAATAAGTTTTATTTATGGTTTGGTAATCGGTGGGGTTGACCGGAAATCCTACATCCAAATGATGGAACTTGAAGCCCAAGAAGCTAAAAAAGCTGGACGCATCAGGGTAATTGTACAGGATAACGGACCGATACACCGATGTTCATATGTGCAAAAGCTATGGCCCAAGTGGGAATACATGGGTTTGTACATCTTTTTTTTGCCCCGATACTGCTCCCAACGGTCCAATTGAATTGGAGTGGCAGCACCTTAAAAAAAACGAACTATGTGGGCAAATTTTTGACGATGAATTCAACAAGCGCTTACGCCGTGATTGATGGCGTTCAAGCTAGGGGAGAAAAAGGGAACTACAGCACACAACGTATCAAATTTGACTCTAATCGCTCTGGTTAAGGTTTCGTTACATAGTTATAAATTTTCCCGCCCACCTACTTAGGTGGAGTCAAAACAGATAGCGCAGTAGCAGCCGATTTCGTATGCCCAGTCGCAGATATAATAGCAACCCAATGTCGTGGTCCAAAAGATTGTCTCTATCCAGATCCAGACAATTGTATTAGTTTTATCCAATGTACGGTAAATGTTGATGGTGTTACGGGAACACCAGTTGTGATGCCCTGCCCTTCTGGTCTGGAGTGGAATGACAACAAAAAACAATGTGATTATCCTCCCTCTCCTACCTGTGGTAACAGCGTTTTTCGCGAATTGCGAACTGAGTTGGAGATTCCCGCCCCCAAAACATCAACGAATTTATTACCTGATGTGCCAATAATTGTTAATGGTTAATTGTTCTACTAACTATTAACCATTAACAATTAACAATTAACTTTCCACCATGCTGAAGCAAATACCAGCCAGAATTAGAAATGGTGTTCCAGGTACTAATGGAAGTAAAATGCCTGCGATGCCGAGAACTAAACTCACTGTTCCTACGGCTACTAGCGCTGCGTTTTTAATTGTTTTCAATACGGTATCCATTTGTTTGTCTCCTGTAATTGTTGTTAGTTGTTGGTTGTTGGTTGTTAGTAGGGGCGAACGGCCGTTCGCCCGTACAGTTGTTGGTTGTTAGTTGTTGGTTGCTACCAGTATGACATTAACCATTAGCAATTAGCAATT
>CAZZYE010000120.1:0-6290 GCA_964658145.1 uncultured Stigonema sp. | reverse complement strand
ACCGTCGGTACCTAAAAGCGGACGCAAGCCATTTAGTTCCGCTACAATTGCTGAACCATTGTTGATGACGATCGCCAGAATGGGGTCAAGGGCAAACAGAACGCCTGAAATCAGCGCCCCGATGTTGGGAACCGCGACGAGCACTGTATTCTGCGTGATAATTTCCATCGCCTGCTTGGCAATCTTGATGGCGTGAACCAGACTCCGCAAATCGTCTTCCATCAGCACCACATCGGCAGTTTCCCTGGCAATATCTGTTGCTCCGGCAAAGGAAATCGATACATCGGCGTAAGCGAGTGCTGCTGAGTCGTTGATGCCGTCGCCGCAGAAAGCAACGGTCTTGCCACTGTCGTGGAGCGACTTTACCACTTCTACCTTACGCTCTGGGAAGGCTTCGGCGTAGATGTTGTTGGGGTCCATACCTAATTCAGAGGCGATCGATGAAGCAACTCGCGTCACATCCCCACTCAGCATATAGGAGGTGATGCCACTCTCACGTAGTTCTCTCAGCACACCCTTGCTCTCTGGTCGAGGTGGATCGCTGTATAAAATCACACCTAGCAGTTGCCCATCCCCAGCGACATAAACAACGGAGTTGCTGCTTGATTTGATGTCTGGGTAGTGCTGCTCAAGGTAGTCTAAGCTAATGTTTTCTTGCTGCATCAGGCGAGGAGAGCCAACCAGGATCTGCATACCTTTGATTGTCGCCGCCACTCCCAGTCCCACCCGGTAATCCCAGGTTTCGCACTCATAGAACGTGACGCCTGTATCTTTGGCATGATGGACGATCGCCTCGGCAACTGGGTGAGTCAACCCCTGTTCGGCGCTAGCTGCTAACGTTAGCACTTCCATCTCACCAACCCCTGCATCCGTAAGTTTAATGCCTGTGACTCCGGCGTGTCCCTGAGTGAGGGTTCCAGTTTTGTCAAAGACGACGGTATCAATACGGGCAAGAATTTCAATAGCGCGACCACTACGGATGAATACCCCGTTGCGAGCGGCATAAGTGAGGGCTGAGAGAATTGTGGTCGGCACAGATACCCGAATACCCGTACCTATGTCAAGGGTGAGTAGGGCGATCGCTCGATTCAAATTACCACTAAACACGCCAACCCCGATACCAATCAGCAAGGTGGGTAGCACCATCTGGTTTGCCACCATTGCTGCATAGTTCTCCACACGGGTATCATGCACCGGTGCCGATTGCATCAGCGACACAATCACACCTGCACGGGTGTTGTTGCCCGTCCGTTCCACTAGAATGCATACGTTACCATCAACTAGCAGGGTAGAGGCAAACACTTCATCCCCTTCATTGCGAGTTATGGGTACCGACTCTCCGGTGAGTTTGCATTGGTCAACTACTCCTGTTCCCCGCATAATGTAGCCATCTACAGGAATCTGGTCACCAGGATAAACAATGACGCGATCGCCCACTACAAGATCTTTGACCAAGATTTGCACTTCCTGCCCGTCTCTTTCCACCAGTGCATACTTGCCTAGGCTATCAAGCAGATCCAAGGATGCCCGTTCACTACCACGCGCCGTCAAATCCCGGATTACCTCTCCACCTTCAATTAGACCAAGCATAAACGACGGCGCAAAATAGTTGCCATTGAGGGTGTGCAGACTGACTGCTAGACAATCGAGGAAGTCAATGTTGAGTTGACGATCTTGTTGAATGGCTTCAAGTGCTCGTTGGAATACCGGAATAGCTGCCACAAATATGGCTCCCCCTGTCAGAAGCGCCGGAAACGGTAAACCAACCATCGCACCAAGGGAGAGGGTTAGCGCCAGTCCGGGTATCCCCAACCGTTCCCAGTAATCAATTTCGTGGCTAGATGCTGTTGAATGCGCTGCTTCAAGATCTGGCGATCGGTCAATTTCGGTATATACTGCTTGCTGTATTGCCTCAAATAGCTTTTGTTTAGATGCTGCGATCGCATCCGAACTTGCAAAATATTCATACTCTACCGTGAGCGACTTGGCGGCAGGAGAAACGTGAACGTTAGTGACGTAATCTAGAGACTGAGCCAAATATTTCAGCTTTTCAGCATACCCCGGATCAAAAGCCAGTCTCGGTACCAATACACGAATGCGCTTTGCATTCTGGTGAACGACTTGGTACTCAACCTTGGACTGTTCGTTGGTGGGAATACTGATTTCTGACTCAAATGCGACGTGGTCAAAGTTAAAGAGCGTTTCTTTGAGATTGGCTAGCTGGATACAGCTTAAAATCTTCTCCTCAACTAAGCTGATGGAAACGCCCTTAGCTTCGTACTCCACTACAAGTGACTTTGCAGCTTGATTAACGCGAACCTCGGTCACAAAATTGAGCGACTCAACGACCTGTTGAAGCCTACTTGCGTATTCCTCATCCCAAGCAAGTTTAGGGACAAGAACTCGGATGCGCCTTTCATTTCTGTGAACAACCTGACATACCCCTTCCATCTGGCTGGTTAAAGGAGTTTCATTTTCTGTTGTAACCAACACTCTATCCTGCCTCTTAATTATCTAACTAAAATGATGCTTATCACAGCAAGTCATTAAGAGAAAACATTAACCCTTGGGAACAAATTCACCTTTGAATAAAACCTGATAACTTATATTAGGTTATCAGGCAGAACGAGCGGATAAGATGCTGAAACCGCGACGAATCAGCAATATGTCAATAAATTTAGGTTATTGAGCTACAATTTCTATATCTTGAGGGTTTGTTATCTCAGTCTGAGTCTGAGATTGCTTCACTACATGCTCAAGCTTGGCATCAGCAACCAAATCTCGAAACGCTTCTTCTGCTTGGGCATAAGTAGCTTGTGCTTTTTCCACTGCCTCAAACCCCAAAACTAAACCTTTCTTTGTTAGTTCTCTTGTCGTTTCTGATAGAGATTCACTTAGATGAGAGTTTCCCATCGCAGAACCTACTGCTGTCACAACAGGTGCTAGCACGACTGCACCAATCCCAACTGCTAATGCCGTTACAGGCTCTAGTCCTAGTAATAATGCTTCAAAATTCATACAGCTTCAACCTCAGTATTTTTAGAATAAACAAATTTAATTATATTACCTGTTTCATAAAGACATGTTGCCTCAGTCTTTCTTTCCCGACCATCTGTCTCTGGAAATAAACTCAAAAATTACTTGAAAGCTGGCGCTAATAATTACCTACAATCACAATCAATTATGAATTTATTTTCATCTTTTATTTCCACCTAAACACTAGTATTATATTATATTTAAGCCAACTTGTGTTACTGAACAAAAATTAATGTCATCAGACTAGGGTAAGTTATTAGTTATTGTATAAGCGAAAACATTTTTTTGTCATATATTTGCATCATTAAAGATAGATACCTGAAGAGAAGCTCATATGGGGTCGGATTACTAGCCCCAAACAACAGAGGGGCGGGTGCTTTGTTTGATTTTGGCGGTATATGCTTTCACTGTGTTTGGCTACATGATAGCAGCGATCGCCACGTTTTTTGGTTAGAATAAATGGTGTCAAAATCTGGTTGCAAATCACTGCTATGGAACGCGAAGCTATCACGATCCGATTCCCGACTGCCCTACTGGTCAAAGCGAGGAGCCTAAAGGAAAGCAGCGAATCGTTTAACGATTTGGTAGTTGAGGCTGTGGAACAGGAGGTGCGCCGACGGAGAGGGTGGGCTGCTCATCAACGGATAATTGCCCGCAGTGAAGCTATCAAAGTAAAAACTGGTACACAACCAACCTCTACAGATCTCATTCACGATCTCAGAGAGGGTGAGGGACGGCGTGATTAGAGTCTTATGTCTAGATACAAGTGTCTGGATTCCCTCTCCTTAAATATAATTGCTATCAAAGATTACCAATTGAAAAACCTGGACGTGTTGGTTTGAAAGTCGCTAACTGCACTTGAAAATTGACGCTATCGCTCATTTCACCGCTTCTCACTTCCAAAGTCCAGTTGCCGGGATGCAGTTGCCAAAATAAAGAATGAGACGACTGTGTTGCTAACTTCTCACCATTCAGCCACCACTCTACAGGCTGAGATAATGTGCCTGCTAGCTTAAACTCCAGTCTTTGCTTCGCCTCTTCACCTGGATAAAGTAAGAAGAGATCGCGATTGTGCGGAGAGAAAATCTTTATGCCAGCACTCAAATGAGATGGCGCAGCCAACCACTCATGATTCTTCCCAGGCACATTCAGTAAATGTTCGTACTTTATCCTATCTTCTGGGTAAAAATATTCTTGTACTACTGAGGTACAATCTGGTGAAGGTGGTAACCCTGATATTGCACAAATCGGGAGTTTTTGCATACCTTCTGGAGGTGGAAAACCAGCTGGTTCTTGATACTCGTGTAGGTGTAACATAATTCTATTCCACAGAGGTGCTGCTCCCGTAACACCGGAAACTTGTCGCATCGAAGTGCCATCGAAATTACCTACCCAGGTAGCGACAGTATAATCGGTCGTAAACCCAACCGTCCAAGTATCTCGAAAATGAGAGGAAGTGCCAGTTTTAACAGCACTGGGAAATGGTAAATTCAGCACCGAGTCTACACCAAATGCCGTTGCACGCGCATGGCGATCGCTCAACATGTCGGTAATTAATTCCCATGTTGGGGAATTGGGGAGTGGGTAGGGGCGGGGTAACCCCGCCCTTACGGGAGTGGGGAGTGGGGGGTGGGGAAATGTAGTTACTAGGGGGGTAGCTTCTCCCAGTCTTGCTATATTAAGATACCCTGTAGCTAGTTCCCATAAACTGACTTCACCACTGCCCAAAGTTAACCCCAAACCATAATATTGAGCGGGATGGGTGAGGTGTTCAAATCCCAAATCGTGGAGACGATCCAAAAAAGTCTGCACGCCAACCTTTTCTAACACCCGTACCGCAGGAACATTCAGGGAATTTGCCAACGCCATCCGCACCCGTACTGGTCCTAGGAAGCTTTGGTTGTAATCTGTGGGACTGTAGAGTTTTGCGCCGGGAATTGCGTAGTGAGCGGGTACATCTGCTAGAATACTATTGGTGAAAATTATGCCTTTTTCTAAAGCCAATTCGTACAGAAAAGGCTTTAGGGTAGACCCTGGTTGACGCAGTGCTTGTACTCCATCGTTGCGACCCAGCTTAGCTTGATCAAAGTAATCTGGCGAACCGACATAAGCCAAAACCTCTCCAGAATGGTTGTCGATAATCAAAGCAGCAGCTTGATGGACATTGTTGGCGGCGAGGGAGGAAACCACCCGTTGCACCTGTGCTTCGACAAACTGTTGTAAGGGACGATCTATGGTAGTGCGAATCGAGTCAGAACCCCACCCCGGCGCCACCCCTCCCCGCTGGCGGGGAGGGGTTCTTTGCTGACTGGCTAGCCAAAACAAAAAGTGAGGTGCGGCAATAATTCCCTGTTGGCGAGACTGAAACGAAATCTCTTCACTATATGCTCGTTCTGCCTCAGCAGATGTGATATATTTGTCAAGTAACATCCGATTGAGGATATATTTCTGCCGGTGCTTCAGGCGTGGATAATGCTGATATGGATCGAAGTAAGTGGGATTGTTGGGAAGGGCAGCGAGGAGGCTGGCTTGGGCAAGATTCAAGTCGCTAGCTGATATGGAAAAATAGGTACGAGAGGCTGCTTCTACACCGTAGATGTTCCCTCCCATTGGCAGACGATTGATGTATGCAGAGAGAATTTCATCTTTACTCATCCCAGCCGTTAACCGCCAAGATAGCCAAACTTCTTGAACTTTGCCTAACAAAGTCCGTCTGCTGGGATTCAACATCCGCGCCAACTGCATGGTAATTGTGGAGGCACCAGAAATGATCCTTCTGGCGTGAATTGCTTCCTGAAGTGCGCGGGCGATCGCTTTGAGATCCAACGCCCCGTGTTGGTAAAATGTCCCATCTTCGGCAGCTAAAATAGCATGGATAAATTGCGGAGAAACTTGCTTCAGTGGTACGACTGCTGTATGCTCTTGGTCGCGGGTGAGTAATGTTCCCAATGGTAACCCGTTGCGGTCTGTAAAGGCGATCGCCTGTTGTTCTTGTGTAATATCTGCAACATCTATGGGTGCTAAATAGGGAAGCAGGCGCACTGTTACACATATCAGCAGCAAAGCCAAGATCACTTTACTAGTTCTGTAATTCCACTGATGCCATTTCTGTAGCGAAGCTTGTTTCATTAGTAAATACTACATAAAGGAATTATTTTTATTTTGACGTGGTGATTGCAGTTGCATCGATATTTACTTCAAAAACAATACGCTTGCTGTTAGTAGCGTTTACTCCCTGAAGATCCCCCCAACCC